>QQUB01000924.1 GCA_008501835.1 Bacteroidota bacterium | reverse complement strand
CTACGGCAAAGCCCTACCAGTAATTCGACCGGACTTTTGATCTTTACTCCAACATTTTTGGGTTCATAAAACCATGAGGTCTTAAACAGGTAGGTCATCGTTCTGCCAATGTGGTAATTCGTTCCATAAAGTACGTCTGCCAATTCTTCCACATTGTTTTGGTCAACCTCGGGATTTACAAAGTAGCGATAGAGCTTGGTTGCCAGAAAACGTGCAGTTTCTTTTTGTTCAAGAATTAAATCAATGACTTCTTCGCCAGTAAAATTGCCAGTTTTCCCGAAGATGGTCTTCTGACCGGAATCATGCCGCCTCTTATTCACGAAGAAATTTCCTTTCCCATCCACCATCCAGCCGGTAAATGCCCTGGCGATTTCCGGTATGTCTTTTTCATTGTAAACATTGTCTCTTCCGAGCGTAAATAATTCGCACAACTCCCGGGCAAAATCCTCATTGGGACTTTGTTTTTTGTTTTGCTGCAGGTGGAGATATTTGATCATCGCAGCACTTTGGGAAACATTGATCAACAATGTTCTGAAATTGCCGAGAGCATGGGCGCGCATTACATTATTTAACGTCAGCAATTCCTTCATATTAAAAACACTACAGGCAAAATGGCCGTGCCAGAAAAGCGTCATCTTTTCCTGAAGAGGGCTTTTTGTTTCTACCATCCTCTTTACCCACCGAACATTTAGCCTGTTGCCTAAAAGCAACATTTCTTTTCGCAGCGCTTTGCGTTCCTCTTTGGAAAGGTTACGAACATTACTAAAAGTAAATTCAGGTATTTCAGTAGAAATGTCTTTAGCTTTCTGGGCTTTGATCCAGGAGTCAATAGATTGATCAGTCAGGAATTTACTGACTTCCTTGTTATTAGCTCCAAACCCGGCCCGGGAAAACAAATGGAACACATTGTCTCTCGTAAGGTCCATAAATAAAGTATTTGAAACCTATGACTCCGACTTGTGATACTGGTTTAACCTAAACCAAATGAATTGAGAAATTTAACAATAATTAACCTTCAATGAATGACTGAGAACTGAAAACTAAAGCCCTTCGGTTGGGACACCTCATTTAAAGCCCCCCTTTGTATTCAAAGGCTACTTTGGCCCCGTTTAGGGTCTCCTATCGGTAACTAAAATGCGTAGGAAAAGCACTCGTGCCTTTAGGTACGAAATCTATCTCATATTTTAAAAGAAATAATCCAACCGGAGAGGGATTTGGTACCTACAGCACCATAATAGCAGGTCTGCCAGCCGGGTGTTACCCGATTTGATGCCTGATGGCACCTTTGCATGAGTGCTCATAGCCGAATAGGTTCTACTTTAGAAAAAATGAAATGAGTCCCAACCGTAGGACAAAAGTCTGCGCTACTGTAATTGATCAAGCATAACCTTCAGCTCCGGGATGATCACATTCTGTCCCAGGATATTTCCTTCAAAGTCAATCAGGAAATTCTGTGGGATGGCTTTCACTCCATAATCGATGGCGGCTCTGGTGTTCCATCCTTTCAGGGAGGACAATTGAGGCCAGTTCATCTCATCTTTTTGGAGAGCTCTGAGCCAATCCTCGCGGTTTTCGTCCAGTGAAATGCTGATAATGACAAAATCTTTCCCGGATTGTTCTTCATAAAGGTTTTTCAGATATTGATTTTGTTCCCGGCAGGGGCGGCACCAGGAAGCCCAAAAATCTAGCAGCACCAGTTTGCCACGAAAATCCTCAAGTTTATGAACCACACCTTTATCATCAGGTAAAATAATTTCAGGAGCAGGTTGTCCCGGGCTTAATTTAGCTTTCAATGCATAAATCTCCTCCAACGCCTGAACATAATCAGAGTTTTCAAGTTTCGGATCAAAACTGTCCAGAAGCTCCCGAAGTCCTTCGGCAGATACTTCATAGGTTTGTACAAAATAAAAAGCCGCAAAAGGACTCACATAAGAAGCAGGATACTGATTGATAAATTCCAGAGAGAACAACATCTCCACACTGGATTGCTCCTCGATCAGGGAATCAATGATGCGGCGTTCTTCTTCGGTTGTAGCCAGAAGTCCCTGTAATTGTAATGAATCGGCATAACTCCACAATTCCTCCAAACGGGACCAATAGGGTTGGAAAAGAGAATCCGAAACGGAGCCGGCAACATCCATACGGCCTTCAAGGGTATTGATTTGTATATCAATATTGGAGTTTTCCAGGAAGAAATTCACCTGCAGACTATCATTAATTACTAATGAATGAGGATAGGGTTGCTCAACTGTCCCTTGAAGCGCAAACATTCCATTTTCGATTATTGCCGTATCTAAATCGAGCGTTTTGTTTGTAGTCAATTCCAGCTTTTTGAGAATTACCTGGCCGTCGTCGATACCAACAATATTTCCTGAAAGGGAATATTCCTGAGACTGTTCATCTGATTTACAGGATTGGAAAAGCAGGAGCAATAGTCCCGAGAAAAAGACAACCGGTAAAGAGGTGATTTGCATTTTTAATGGTAAAGATATAATAATGGTGATTAAAAGTCAGGTCTTAAAAAAAGGGAGAGGACGAGAGACCGGGTTTTGGAGACAAGGAACTCCAATATTACTTTCAAGGGGCTTTTTACCTTTGGAAAAACTTAGGTACTTTTGCATGATGTCTGCCAGGAATCACATATTGGATACACAGATTGAATACCTCAAGGGAATTGGCCCTAAAAGGGGAGAATTATTGCGTAAAGAGCTTGGCATTCACACTTTCGGCGATTTGCTCAACCAATATCCCTTCCGGTATGTCGACAAAACGAAGTTCCACAATATCAGAGAACTTCACCCGAATATTGGCAACGTCCAGCTCAAGGGTGTTCTTCGCAGACTCAGCGTTTCCGGTCAGGGGCGTCGTAAGCGTCTGCACGGGCGATTCCGTGACGCAACAGGTGTCATTGATCTCATTTGGTTTACAGGTATCCACTGGTTGGAAAAATCCCTGGTGGTGGGGAAAGAATATGTCGTTTACGGGCGGATTTCCGCATTTAAGGATCAATTGAATATTGCCCACCCGGAGATGGAAGAAGTGAACGAGGAGAATACCCAAAAAGCCATCACCTTTGCTCCCGTTTATCCAAGTACGGAAAAACTGAATTCCAAAGGAGTAGAATCCAAGGCCCGCAGGCGAATGATGACTGCATTATTCGAGAAAATCAGCCCTGCAGACATTCCGGAGAACCTGCCTCAAAAAATGGTCAGTGCTTTTAAATTCCCTTCCCATTTCTCCGCATTGAAGGACATTCACTTTCCCAAAAATAAATCCGTACTGGAAGCTGCCAGCAGGAGATTAAAATTTGAGGAACTTTTCTTTTTACAGCTCAGGCTGCTGCAATTAAAACTAGGCCGAAAACAAGCCGTAAAAGGCTACAATTTTGAAAAAGTAGGCGATTTTTTCAATCGCTTTTTTACAGAAAAACTGCCTTTTGAACTCACAGGTGCTCAAAAGCGGGTGATCAAGGAAATTCGTCGTGACCTGGGTACAGGCATTCAGATGAACAGACTATTACAAGGGGATGTCGGAAGTGGTAAAACAATGGTTGCCTTGATGTGTATGCTTATCGCCCTGGATAATGGCTATCAAACGGCTATGATGGCTCCAACGGAAATCCTGGCCCAGCAACATTTTCTGTCCATCAGTGAATATGTGAAAGGTTTGGATATTCAGGTGGAATTCCTATCGGGAAGTGTAAAAGGTAAAAAGCGAAAGGATATTCTTGAAAGACTGGAAGCGGGAGATATCCACATCCTTGTAGGTACCCATGCCCTTATTGAAGATCCAGTACAGTTTAAGAATTTAGGTCTGGCTATAACGGATGAACAACACCGTTTCGGAGTGGCTCAAAGAGCCAAATTATGGAAAAAAAATACACCTTACCCTCCTCACATCCTGGTGATGACGGCAACCCCTATTCCACGGACACTGGCCCTCACACTTTATGGAGACCTCGATGTATCCGTTATAGATGAACTACCTCCCGGAAGAAAAGAAATCCAGACCATTCACAGAAATGAAGGTCATCGCCTACGGGTCATCGGTATGATGAAGGAGCAGATAAAACTTGGGCGGCAAATTTATGTAGTCTATCCACTTATTGAAGAATCCGAAACGCTGGACCTGAACAACCTTCAGGAGGGTTATGAAGCATTGAGCCGGGACTTCCCAAAACCAGAATACCAGATAAGTGTTGTTCATGGAAGAATGAAAGCCAAAGACAAAGATTACGAAATGCAACGTTTTGTCAAAGGTGAGACGCAGATTATGGTGGCAACCACCGTTATAGAAGTAGGTGTAAACGTTCCTAATGCGACCATGATGATCATTGAAAATACGGAACGCTTTGGTCTTTCGCAGCTACACCAGTTGCGTGGACGCGTTGGACGAGGAGGGGAACAATCATATTGTATCCTGATGACCGGATATAAACTAAGTAACGAAGGCAAAGAAAGAATTCAAACCATGGTTCGAACCAATGATGGTTTTGAAATTGCGGAAGCTGACCTCCGGCTCAGGGGGCCAGGTGATATAGAAGGAACCCGTCAGAGCGGCATCCTCGATCTCAGGATCGCTGATATCGCTAAAGACGGCCGGATACTTCAAACAGCCAGAGAGGTTGCCACCCGTATCCTTGAAGAAGATCCTAAACTGGAGCAACCGGAGAACAACCCTATCAGGCAGTATCTGGCGAAGAATAAGAAATTGCTAAGAGGATGGAGCAGGATTTCGTAGAATGATAAGGGAAAAATGATAAAAAGTGTTTGAAATCGTTTGATATTGTTTGATATTAGTAGGTGGACAAAATTAGTTTTAATCAAAAAAATTTATTCGATCATGGAGGCACAGAGGGTTGTACTGCAAAGTTACGCTGAGTTCTCGCAGAGTTCTCGCAGAGTTTCGCGGGAAAAACAAACAAATCTGCGGCCCTCAGCGCTACTCTCGCGGTTCTCAGCGGTATTGCACTATCATTTTGCTCTGGAAAAACATTTGATTTAAAGTAGTCCTGTCCACAAACTTTATTTAATCTTGATTTTTATACTCTACAATACAATTTCAAACCATGTCAAACAATGTGAAACTATTTAAACCAGATCAATACTTATGAAAAGATTCATAATAAGCGCGCTAACAATATTTTTCATGCTTTCCTACTCAACTTACGGAGAGGCCCAGCAGCGATTCAAGGCAGCTGCTTTAGTTGGTGCGAATATCAACCAGATAGATGGAGATGATCTCATTGGATTTCACCATATTGGATTTCAGGGAGGACTTAAGGTCTATACCGTTTTTACGGAACGTTGGGAAATGGGCCTGAGCATTTTGTATACACAACAGGGAAGCAAGGCTTCAATAGATGATTTCAGTTTGAATTATGACAAAATACAATTCAACATGATCGAGGTCCCCGTTTTGGTGCATTTTAATGAATGGAAGTTTAAACTCGGAACGGGCTTTTCTTATGCAAGGATGATCAATTACAAAGTAATCGATGTAACGGGAGCCGATATTTCTGCTTTCCAGGACTATAATTCGAACATTTTTTCCTTTATTGTGGAAACAAGTTTGCTCGTTAGCGAGAACCTGTCCTTTAACCTGAGATGGTCGAGGTCGCTCAGTAATTTTCAGGCGAATTCTGACAATGGAAAGTTTTTAAGCAGAGTGATCGGGTTAAGAGCTATGTATCATTTTTGATAACAATTTCAAGTCAAAATATTTAGAAAAATATACTAATGAAACAGTTAATTTTCATCTCAATCCTGGCAGTTTTTCTTTTTGCATGTGGTTCAGGAGCAGATAAGGAAAAAACTTCTGAAACTACTGCCCCTGCTAACACGGAGACTACTTCTGCCAATGCAGGCACCACTGCAAACACCCTGCCCGGTTATCCTCAGGAAAAGGTGAAAGTATTATTTGACAGCTGTGATTATGTTGATGTCATCTTTTATTACGAATCCTTTTCCATCAATCAGAGTAACCCTAAAGACATTCGCGGAATGTTGAATTATGTTTCTTCCTCCGTTCCTCAAACACTCAATGCAGGTTGTCAGGCAGTTGGAAGGATCTTTTTCCAGATCCAGGGGAGAAATGCTGCTGAAGCTGATATTTTTTTCCAGCAGGATTGTCTTTATCTCCTTTTTTATGAAAACGGGAAATATGCCTATGCCAACAATTTAACTCAAAGTGGCGTGAACTTTTTCTCCAATATTTTTGCTCAGGTGAACGCACAGAAAAAAGCTGCTCAGCAAAACATGCAGCAGGGTCAATAACATGGAAGTCGTTTTATGTACAGATACGCCGTAATAGATTTAGGAACCAACACATTCCATCTCCTCATAGCCGAGGACGACGGTGCTGATGGCTTTCGCGAAATTTATAGAGAAAGGCGTTTTGTAAAATTAGCTGCCAAAGGTATTGATTCTATCTGTCCTGAAGCTTTTGAAAGAGGGCTTGAGGCGATGAAAAGCTTCCGGGAAAAGCTGGATGAATTTGATGTAGTCACCCATATGGCTTTAGGTACTGCAGCATTGAGGACTGCTTCCAATGGAGAAGAATTTATCCAAAGAGTAAAACAGGAATCAAACCTGAAGATCCAGCTCATTAGCGGATCGAGGGAAGCACGGTTGATCTATGCCGGGGTTAATTATATGGTTCCCACCCGAGACGAACCCGATCTGATCATGGATATCGGGGGCGGCAGTGTTGAATTTATTGTAATCAACAAATCCGGAATTCTCTGGGCCCAAAGTTTCCCGGTGGGCATTGCAGTCCTTTTCCATAATTTTCACAAAAGTGACCCCATTTCCATGGAGGAACGGGAGGTCCTGCATCAATTCCTTGAGGAGCAGTTACAACCTCTGGCCAAAGCAATAGAACAATATCAAATCAAACGACTCATCGGAGCAGCAGGATCTTTTGATGTCCTGCAGCAGCTGAGCTTTCAGGAAGACAGCAGTAAATCCTTTACCATTTCGATCGACCAGTTTAAGGCGTTTTTCCAAACCATTGTTTCCGCCACCTTCAACGAAAGGCTGGAAATGGATAATCTGCCGAAAAAAAGGGTTGACATGATCGTGGTGGCATTTCTGTTAATGAGGTATATTCTGAAGTTAACCGGAGCAGCGGAAATTGTCTTCTCCCCTTATTCCATGAAAGAGGGTGTATTGCTGCAAATGATCAATGCAGGCAAAAAACAGCGGGAAGGAGAATTCCGTATTTATTACAACCACAGCATTTATCCGGAACTGTTGCGCATGGAAAATAGCCGGAAGCGACTACTGAACCTCCTATTCCTTTCCGGTACTCTGCTGGTTATTCTGATAATTCTGGATATTTATATAAATATTTTCCTCCTGACCCTGCTTCTGACATTACCTGTCGGTGTTTATATCTTTTATCTCGGTTCGAGAATTCGAAGGTTTGTTCTCACTTTCAAACCCAGGATAGTTGATCTTATTCTGCATTTCATGAACGAGCAACTTGTCAATTATCAGGAATTAAAGTACGACTCAAAAAATTTTATTGACAAAGGCCGGTTCATGAGTAGTGGCATTTTCAGTTCAGGAGCCGATTATTATAAAGGAGAGGATTATATCACCGGAAAGATCGGGGAGATGGATTTCGAATTATGCGAATTGGATGTAAGGGAAGTCTCTCCTGTCAGTAACAAATTGCAAACCACCTTCAAAGGCGTTTTCCTGCATGCCATATTTAACGAAGAAACGGAGGGCAAGATCATCCTTTGGCCCAGGAAGAAGCGTCAATTTCTCACAAGAGCCATTAAAAATTTCACCTGGCTGGGCGGACATAATGTCGACCATGAAATCCTGAACGAATCCTTCCGGGAAAAATTCATGGTTTATGCAACGGAAGATACTCACGTGGTCAGTATTCTTTCAGATCCTATGCAGGAGGCCATTGTTCATTTTATCGAGAAGAATAAAAAAGATGTTTACATTTCTTTCATCAATAAAGAAATTTTTGCCGGGATCTCTTCCGAAAAGGATATCCTTGAACCCCGGATATTGAGATCCAATCTCAGCTTCCCCCTGATCAAGGAATTTTACGATGATATCGAAATGGCCCTGAGGATTGTTCAGGACTTTGACCAGACGCATTGATTAAGACGGCAGTCTGCAGTCGCCGGGCTGGCAGAAATACTGTTTTTTGGAAAAATAGTATTTCTTACAATAATTCAAATGGTTATTTGCCGTTATTGCAGTATGCACATTAAAACTCAGATTATTATGTGGAAAAAGATTGGACTATTCAGTGTTTTGATCGGATTAGGTTTTTTGGTTACCAATTGTGAAAGCAAGGGAGTCAATGAGGTTACCAATGATTTGGAAAATGATAACGAAGAGAAAGTAACTCCGACCATGGGGCCGTCAAAAGATTACTTCACCTTTGATAAGCTGGCAAGTGACCTTGAAGTGGTATCTATGAAAGATGAATACGATTATACCGTAGAGTACAGCCGGAAAAAATCCGATTACGCAAAACAGGGGTTATATCTTCGTAAAGATACCCTCGGCAGGATTATTGAAGCTGCTAATTATGAAAATGACACTTTGCATGGTAGTCGCATAATTTTCTACGCAGAAACAGGGACCCGGCAGATCGTTGAAAATTATTCTCATGGACATTTTGATGGCCTTTACCAGGTATTCCATCCCAATGGCAAATTGGAACAGGAAGGTAATTACATCAACAATGTAATGGACAGTATCTGGGTAAGGTATTATGATACAGGACAATTGATGGAGGAAGTTACCTTCCGGGATAATGAAGAAAATGGCCCGTTCAAGGAATTCCACCCTAACGGAAATATTAAAGCTGAAGGCACCTACAAAGATGGCGATAATGAACATGGTTCCTTAAAACTTTACGACGAAAACGGAGAACTTTTCAAAACCATGAACTGTAAGAACGGTATCTGTAAAACCATTTGGAAGAAAGAAGAAATTCAGTAATTCAGTTGCTGGTTACTGGTTGCTGGTTACTAGTTAAAAACCTCCAGCAACCAGTAACTGGTAACCAGTAACCAGTTATCATGACTAAAAAACTACTCGCGCTCATATTTTTCACATCGATTCTAATGGAATCTTTTGGCCAGATTGGCGGCCAGACTACTTACGACTTTATGAATCTGCCTTCCTCTTCCAGAATCTCTGCACTTGGAGGGCATCTGATCACCGTATCTGATGAAGATGTGGCTCTTGCCTACCACACTCCTTCCCTGCTCAACCAGCAAATGCATGGAAGCCTGAGTTTTAATCAGGGATTTCATGTAGCAGGCATCAAATTTGGTTATTTCGGATACGGACATCACGTTTCACAATGGAATACTACATTCCACGGCGGAATTCAGTATACCAGTTACGGCACCTTTGATTTAACCGATGATCGTGGTGATGTTCTTGGGACCTTTAAGGCCAACGAATTTGCCATCACGCTTGGGGCCGGTTATCAATGGCAGGAACGTCTGACACTTGGGGCTAACGTCAAATTGATCACTTCCGCTTTTGAATCCTACAACTCTGTGGGGCTGACCACGGATCTCTCGGCGACTTACGCGGATACCTCCAAAAGATTGGCTGTGACACTGCTGGCTAAAAATATCGGCACTCAGTTGTCGACCTACAGAGAAGATAACAGCGAAAGAATTCCTTTCGAGATGCAGGTAGGTGTCTCCAAACAACTCAAATACCTGCCCTTCCGGTTATCTGTCGTTTACCGCTATTTTGATAAATGGGATATCCTTTACGATGACCCCGAAGCAGAAGATGAGATCTTATTTCTTGGAGAAGAACCACAGGAACGTAGTCAGGCTTCCGTTTTTGCAGATAATCTGTTTCGGCATTTTGTATTTAGTGGAGAATTCCTGTTGGGCAAAAAAGAAAACCTGCGATTACGTTTAGGGTACAGTCACCTCCGGCAAAAAGAAATGACCATTTCCAATTTCCGTGGATTCTCCGGATTTTCCTTTGGTTTTGGTATAAAAGTTAAAACCTTCCGGCTGGATTATGGCCGATCTAATTTCCACCTCGGGCAAAAGGTGCACCATATTGGGATATCTACGAATTTGGGAGAGTATGGCGGAGGCAGGAGGACTTCGGGAGTGTAATGAACTTGATTTTTTTCTGCATATTATTAACATTTAATCCTGCCGAAACTTTTTATTGCGACTGTGAAGAGTTCATTGATTTCGATAAGGCTTCCGAGGTTTTCATCGGGATTGTTACAAAGATTGAATACCAAGAAGGCAGTGATGAACTAAGAATCACTTTAAAAATAAAGGAGACTTACAAGCAAAGTGATCTTAAATTAGAACAAAATAAATCTTTCGATCTTATTTCATCTATAACCGTTTGTGGATACAATTGGAATGCAGCTGGAGAATATCTTGTATTTGTAGAAAAGACAAACAAGGGAAAAAGAGTGGTAAATATGTGCTCATTAACCACAGAAATAAAATATCAGCATGATGATAACGGCAACTGGGTTGGAATCCCAACACTATCTGAAGTGCTCAAATGGGGAATTAATAAGGAAATCAGGAAAAAATGGGAAAAAGATTAGTGTCTGCAAAGAATTATTTATTCCAATTGTCAAATTCACTCTTTCCAGCTAATAACCCAACTATTTTGAAACATGCCAAACACCAATAAAGATATTTTAAGCCTGATCATTTTCGGATTACCCGGTGCGATTATCCGCTGGATATTCCTGAAAACCTTCAACAAAGAGAAAACTTTCAAGGACTATTTGGCAGATAATGCCTATATAAATGCAGCTGTCGGAATTATTGCACTGGTTATTGTGATACTTCTAGGTTATACAATGACTTGAATCGATTGGTGCCTTTAAATTCGTTTGATCCATCGGAACTCTAAACCCGTAACCCGCAACTCGTAACCCGTACCCCTTAATACGCCCGTTCATCCTTGCCTTCCATGAAATTGACAAAGGCTTTATTCACCACTTTATTTCCTCCCGGAGTCGGATAATTACCGGAGAAATACCAGTCACCTTTATTATTCGGACAAGCCAGATGCAGATTATCGATGGTCTGATAAATCACTTTAACTTCGACATCCACATTAGGAGGAGTGATGATCTCGGCGATCTTGTCTGAAACTTCTTCATAGGAAAATTCATTGTACAGTTCGATCAACTCATTTTTCACCTCTTCCTTGGGCAAGGATTCAGCCGCAAGGCATCTTTTATAAGCTTCGTCCAGCAGGTATTCTTTTTTATTATCCTTGAGCAATTCCACCAGAGCTTTGAAGGCCACAAATTCATTGATCTTGGACATATCGATCCCGTAACAATCCGGGTAGCGGATCTGTGGGGCAGAAGAAACAATGATGATCTTTTTAGGTTTCAAACGGGAAACGATCTGAATGATACTGTCCCGCATAGTTGTTCCTCTTACTATGGAGTCATCCAGCAGCACAAGGGTATCTTCGTGGTTCTTTACAATACCATAAGTCACATCATATACATGGGAGACCATATCCCCGCGGGAACTCGTATCGGCGATAAAGGTGCGCAACTTGGCATCTTTCACTACGATCTTTTCTACGCGAGGTTTAAGTGCAAGAATCTTATCCAGTTCCGGAGAATCCAGTTGATCTCCGAGTTTAAGAATCTGTTGATGTTTGGCCTTGTTCAGTTGTTTTTCCAACCCTTCCACCAAACCAAAGAAGGCCGTTTCTGCCGTATTAGGCACTGCTGAAAAAACGGTATTTTCAAACTCCCCGTTAATTTCTTTCATGATGTCATCAGCCATCAATTCTCCCAGCTTCTTTCTTTCCAGATAAATATCCCTGTCCGTACCTCTGGAGAAATAGATGCGTTCGAATGAACAGGCATTTCGGACAAGAGGTTTGGTAAATGGCTTGATCTTTACTTTTCCATCGTATTTGACGATCAATGCGTGCCCCGGAGGCAATTCGTGAATATCATTGTAATGAACATCAAGGGTAGTCTGAATAGCAGGTCTTTCCGAAGCGGCAACCACTATTTCGTCATCCTGGTAATAAAATGCAGGTCTGATCCCGGAAGGGTCCCTCATAAAGAAAGCATCCCCGTGTCCTATCATTCCTCCCATGACATATCCTCCATCAAATTTCTTGCAGGCACGCTTAAGGATGCGCCGAACGTTTAGTTTGTGAAAGATAAGTCTGTTGACCTTATCATTAGGGAATTCATTAGGTTTATACCAATTGACCAGTCTTTCCACCTCATCATCGAGAAAATGTCCGATTTTCTCAAGAACAGTAACTGTATCTGATTTTTCTTTAGGATACTGACCCAATTCGACGAGCTGCCCGAAAAGTTCATCCACATTGGTCATGTTAAAATTCCCGGCGAGGATGAGGTTCCTGGTGATCCAGTTGTTTTGGCGTAGAAACGGGTGGCAGGTTTCAATGGAATTATCTCCATGGGTACCATACCTCAGGTGACCCAAAAGTACCTCCCCTACATAAGGTTTATTGGCTTTGAGCCAAACAGGGTCATTAAGTTTCTCTTCAGGAAGGTCCTCAAAGTGCCAGTAAACCTGTTTAAACAGGTCTGCAAGATAATTGGATGCGACACTTCTTTTCCTGCTGATATATTTTTTCCCGGGAGTGGGATTGAGTTTTATGGTTGCCAATCCGGCACCGTCCTGTCCCCGGTTCCGCTGTTTCTGCATCAGCAGGCGCAACTTATTGAGGCCATACAGGGATGAACCGTATTTTTCCTGATAATAATCAAGTGGCTTTAACAAACGCACCAATGCAATTCCGCACTCGTGTTTTATCTGTTCGCTCATGAAGTATGTGTAGAGGTATTGAAAAGCGCAAAGTTAAGCAGTACAAAAGAAAAATCCCGCATTTTTAAAAACACTATTTTAGATTTGTTTTTTACTTTTGCATCAAAGGTGACTCATTCGATGACGAACGGTAAACATTTAGGCTTGAAATTCGGTTAAGATTTTATCAAAAGAATGAGATGACCAAATCAGAAGAGCAAGCAAGAATTTGCAAATAAAGAATTCATTTTCAGTTAATTGATCATTATTAAACAGGCGAAAATTAAACAATTAAAATGGTAAAGGAAATTGAAGTATTGACTGCGGAAGAACGCGAAATTGTTATGGATGCAGTTGCATTGGTTACCTTACTGGTAGCCGGAGCGGACGGGAAGATCGATGCGCGTGAAACAGAATGGGCTTCCAAACTCACAAAAATCAGAGGGTACAAAGAAAAAGTTGAGCTCAAACCACTTTACAGGGAAATTGGTGAAACGTTTGAAGACAAACTGAACCATTACCTGGAAAAGTTGCCTGAAGATCTAACTGAAATGCAGGGCCTGATTAGTGAAAAGCTGGCCAAACTAAACACCATCCTCCCTAAAATTGATAGCTGGTACGCCCAGCTTTATTATGAAAGCCTGTTGAGCTTTGCCAAACACGTTGCCGAAGCTTCCGGAGGAATTCTTGGTTTCATGTCTATTGATGCCAAGGAGAAGGAGATTATTTCCCTGCCAATGATCGATCCTATCGAATTCCCGGAATAATCCGCATTAACCTGCAGTCTTCGTAATTTTTACGTAAATTGTGAAGACTGCATTAAAATTCGTGGTTATTGGATAATAAAATCGTTGATAATATTGCCGATGCATTCAACTCGGAGCTGCCGCCGGCAGAATCGATGGATGAATACCTGGACAAGATCATCCCACAGATCAGATCCAACAGTGAAGATTTGCGGGAAGAAGAGTATTATGTCGGTAAACACTGGATCGAATTCAGGGATGCAGACGATTTCCATGAAATAACCATGCACATCTTTAATCCGGAAGGAGAATACATTCAATCAATAGACGGTAACTTCAAAACCGGTGAATGGAGATTCCTGGAAAATAAACTCATTTTTGGCTTCGAAGGCTCCAAAGGAGAAATTTTCGAACTTGCCTTCCTCGACGGAGAATTTTTCATTCTTAAGAAACATGGCAACCCAAAAGCCATGGAAAGACGGTACTTTGTTCTCGTAAAGGAGAGTGTCGCCCGTAAAGTAGAATGGCGGGAAGCACTTGAGATGATGTACAATAAGTACAAAAACAGCAGCAGCTTTTACATTACCGTGGCTGTCATCATTTTGTTGATCGTTGCCATTTTTGTGGCCTTGTCCTAGGATTTCATAAGAGATATATCGTACCTGACAGTACAAGCGTGTTTACTCATGCTTTTGTTACCGATATTGAACCCCTAAAGGGGTTATGATCAAGCCCCTTTAGGGGTTCAATATCGGTAACAAAGACAACCTAACAAAAAAAATCCCCAATTCCGGCCTAAGCCGGAATTGGGGATAATTACTTTAAAAGCCTGTGGACTTCCTAGCCGTTCATTGAGGCCAGGAACTCTTCATTGCTTGAAGTATGCAACATATTCTTACGCATGAACTCCATGGCTTCCACCGGCTTCATATCTGACAGGTGTTTGCGGAGGATAATCATACGCTGTAAGGTATCCTTGTCGAGCAGCAGGTCGTCCCTACGAGTACTTGACTGCGTGAGGTCGATGGCAGGATAGAGGCGTTTGTTGGCCAATGCACGATCCAGTTGAAGTTCCATATTACCTGTACCCTTGAACTCTTCAAAGATAACTCCGTCCATTTTGGACCCTGTATCAATCAGTGCTGTTGCTAGGATGGTCAATGAACCACCGCCTTCAATATTCCGGGCAGCACCGAAGAATTTTTTAGGTTTATGCAAAGCAGTAGCTTCCACACCACCGGAAAGTACCTTACCGGAAGCCGGAGCAACTGTGTTATAAGCTCTTGCGAGACGTGTGATGGAATCCAGGAGGATTACTACATCATGACCACATTCTACAAGCCTTTTGGCTTTTTCCAATACCACACCCGCAACTCTTACGTGGTTGTCGGCAGGCTGGTCAAAGGTCGAAGCGATCACTTCTGCGTTAACGCTTCTCTTCATATCAGTCACCTCCTCAGGGCGCTCATCCACCAATAATACAATGAGGTAACATTCAGGATGGTTTTTAGCGATAGCATTCGCCATGTCCTTAAGCAGGAAAGTCTTACCTGTTTTAGGCTGAGCAACGATCAATCCACGTTGGCCTTTCCCGATAGGTGTAAAGAGGTCGATCATCCTGTTACTAAAGTCTCTTCCGGTTGGAGAGACGGTCAATCTCAGCTTTTCATCAGGGAATAGCGGCGTGAGATAATCAAAAGGAACTCTATCACGGATATCCTGTGGGTTGAGGCCATTGATCTTACTTACACGAAGAAGGGCAAAATATTTTTCTCCTTCTTTTGGAGGACGAATCGCTCCTTTGATGGTATCTCCCGTTCTCAACCCAAATAGTTTAATCTGTGAAGGAGAAACGTAGATATCGTCAGGAGAAGTCAGATAGTTGTAATCTGATGAACGCAGGAATCCATAACCGTCAGGCATCATTTCCAGGATTCCTTCTCCTTCAATAATTCCGTCCAGTTCAACATCGAACTTAGGAGTATTGTCTTCGGCAGATTCAGATCTTCTGTCATCTGATTTATCTTCCTTGGAGTATTTGGAGCGCTTGTCTCTTTTACCGTCCTCTTTGGAATATTTAGGATCTTTGTCTCTCGGACTGTCTTCTTTAGAATACTTAGGACTTTTTTCTCTCGGGCTGTCTTCCTTGGAAAATTCAGCTTTATCTGATTTTTTCTTAACTACCTTTCGAGGTCTTTTCTTTTCTCCCCCACGTTGATCGTCGGAAGGACTTTCCTTTTCTTCTTTTTTCTCTATAGAAGCTTCTACCGGTTTTTCAGATTCTTTTTTACTCCTTTTCTTTCTAGGAGCTTTTGGTTCATTTTCGGGTTCATCGCTGCACCCAACAACAGCCTGATGATCCAAAATCTTATGGATCAGCTCCTGTTTATTCAATCGCTTCTACCCTTTAA
>QQUB01000734.1 GCA_008501835.1 Bacteroidota bacterium | reverse complement strand
AACGTTATGTGGAAGCTCTGTAACTTTTTGAACAAGCAGAATCCTTATATGCTTCTGATCAGGAATATTATAACCTGTCCACCATTGCGGCATGGCGTGGAAGGGTCTACCTGGAAACCGAAAAAAAAGATAGAGGATTGGAACAACTGGAACTGGCGTATGATTATGCCAAAAAGATTTCCGACTTCAGGCAGTTGTCCACAGTCAGTAAAGATATTGCCGCCTTTTATGCGGAAGAAGGTAATTATAAGGAAGCCTATGAATTTCAACTTGCTCATGAACAATACCTGGAGAAATACAATGAACAAGTAGATAAAGGTCGGCAAAAAGAGTTGGAAGCCAAATACGATGCTGCCGAAAAAAGGCAGGAAACCGAATTGCTGAAACTGGAGGCCAAAAGACTCCGGTTAAAAGCACTCAGGGCACAAATGAATCCGCATTTCATGTATAATGCACTAAATTCCATCCAAAGTTTCATCACCTCCAAAGACCCCAACGCCGCGGCTAAATACCTCGCCAAATTTGCAAAACTCATGCGGCAAAGCCTTGATTACTCTGAAGTAGAAGTCATTTCCCTGGAAAAGGAAATTGAATTTCTGGAAACCTACCTTTACATCAATCAGAAGCTGCGATTCGATAACAAACTGCACTACGAGATCAAACTGGATGATGATCTTGAAGAAGATATTCTCAGCATCCCCGCTATGATCGTTCAGCCGTATATTGAAAATGCCATTGAACATGGTCTGAGAAGTAAAAAAACAGGAAAGGTGATTGTCAATTTCAGTCTGTTTGATGAAGACATCATTCTTTGTACAGTAGAAGATGATGGTATAGGTAGGAAAAAAGTCAGGGAATTACAATCACAGGATGTGCGCTATCAAAGTCATCGCTCAAGAGGTACTTCCATTACCGAAAAACGTCTGCAGATCCTTATGCAATCAAAAGGTATCGACGTCCATGTCAACACCATCGATCTTACAGATCCAAAATCAGGAAAAGCTACCGGGACAAGAGTAGAAATCAAAATCCCCATCGTGGATGTAGATTTTAAGTAAGAAATTCTTGCGATAAGTTACTCTCCTATCAGGATTATCAATTCTACACTCATCACCCTGCATTTTGAACCCTTCACTCCTTCTAATCACGCTTTTCTCACCAAAACGGCCTTATGGCTATCTGCCTTGGCAACCTGTTTGAAAAAATTTCTGTATTTATCGTATTGATCCGGAGCCAGTGTAGTTTTTTTGAGTTCGATTCTTCTTGAAATGATGAGTTTATTTTGTGTTGTTTCCACGGTCATTTCGAAATTTCCAAAGTCCTCTTCCAGAAAAATTGATTCTTCCGGAATACTTTCTACTCCATAGCCTACTGGCAAATGTATTATGATGCTATCCTCTTCCACAAAGCCTTCCTTAATATTTACCGGATACATTCGCTTTTGCTTTTTTGGTGGGATCCTTTTGTAATTATTGACCACATTTAAAGGCAGAAATATTCTCTTTCCCGCTTTTGATCCAAACCTTCTGGACACTGCCTCATAAGAAAAGGTGCTTTTCGGAGCATTTTCATTTGCAGAAACATGGAATGATTTGAAACTAACAGCTGGGATAGAAGTCTCATTTTCGAGCCACTTGATAGTTTCTGTTTCAGACAATTGATTCTTGATGGCCCTGTATAATTCATGTCTGCTGCCATAGGCACTTATTTCCTCTGTAATTTCTGCTGAACCATCTTCTTTGAATTTAATCTGGGTGGTACTTTCCCGGCTATTATCCTGTGCTTTCAGTTCCGGGGTTTTAATTAAATGGCCTCCCGTTTCTTTGATCAATAATGCATTTCGATTGGCATTACCCGAACCAACATAATTTGGGGGAAATTGACTACTGGTACATTCCAGCCAATAATCTATTCCCGGAACATAAAGAATAACATGATTAAAAATTGAGGTGGTAAAATCTTCAGAGACATGGTAGAACATACTGCCATTGCCAATCAATGCAGGGAGGGATTCTACTCCTGCCACTTTCAACATAGCGCCCATAAAATTGGTCAACGCCTTGCAGTCTCCATATTTATTCCTGTATACATATTCTGCGTCAAACGGTTCCCAGCCACCAAGATCTAGCTGAACGCTTACATACCTGTAATTCTCCTGCAGATAATTATACAGGATGTTTATTTTTTCTTTTTCGGTTTTAGCCGATTTGACCATATCCTTTATTTCATCCACAAATTCTTCAGGCAATTTGTCCTTCCCGTTGAATAATTGCTGGATAAAAGCACTGAATTCTTCCCATGAACTCATTCCTCCCTCATATTTATCAATCTTGAATTGATCAGGAGCAGTCAAAATAGTCGGGAATACTTCACCTGGTAATGGCATATCTACTTCTCTTACCAAAGCCGGTACATTCTCATACTCCCAGGAAAATACGGTCAGATCTTTTTCTTGCTCTTTTTGTACCCGATCCTCAATATTAAGTACCCGGTAATGAAAATTCACTTCTTCAGGCACCTTGATTTTAAATTCAGATGACTCCACAGAACAATGGTAATCTGATTGAACAAACCAATTCGGGAATGCTGCAAATGGAATTCCGCTTAACGTTTCTTCATATTCATAAGCTATGGTATACGGATAGGAAAAATGGCTTGCCTGGTAGTATTTGTATCTCGCATCATCATAAATCGAAAAATCGGCAATGGCACTATAGTCCTTGAGGTCTGATCGTTTTACTTTTCTAATCAGATTACCAAAGGCATCATAAAGACTGATGGATATTTTGCTTATTTTGTTCTGGTTACTGTATGAAAAATAAAGGTTCTCCGCACTGCTATCACCATTTAGCAACGTAATGACTGTTTTGTAATAGGCCGTTCCTTCCTTATCTGAGTGCACCTCAAATTCACCATAGGCAACCCGAACAATCTCATTGGCATTTTCCAGTAATTCCGGATCAATGTTGGTAATGGAATATTCAGGCATTTTTTGAGCAAAGGAAAAAAATGGAAGGACAAAAAACAGAAAGAGCATCAAATTTCTAGTATTCATCGGTATTCAATTTTGCAATATTTTGGGTTTTGTGGCTGATTTAAAAATAAGATAGGTACTGACAAAAATAGTTTAATTATCCCTAAAAAGCATATTATCCATTAATGGCAGTAAAAAAATCAGAAGAGGTTTTAAAATGTTAAACTGAAAATATTAGCTTTGCGTCATTCTACAAAACAAAAAATCTGAACGAAATGAGCACAAGTAACAATTCCGCTGTCGGACTCAACTGGATTCTCACCCTGGTTTCCATTGTAGCCCTGGTTGCACTTTTGATGTTCAAACCTGAATGGTGCTGGGTAGCTTTCCCATTTGTAGGTACCTATATGGCTAAGGCTTTTGATGTAATTTAAAATTACTTTCCTACCTCTTTTCTTAAGAAGAGTATTCTTTTTTCAATGCAGGTTTGGTTTTTACAAAATGGCCAAACCTGTTGACGTTCCAATCTGATGCGCTCCGGCATCGATTAATAATTGTGCGGTTTCCTTTGTTCTCACACCTCCGGAAGCCTGGATTTTTACTTTTTCACTAAGGCAGGATTTCAACAGGGATATGCTTTCCGGTGTGGTTTCAACCCCACTCAAGCCGGTGGAGGTTTTTATAAAATCACAATCCAGTTCCTGACAGATTTCACAGGCCTTTTTAATTTCTTCTTCTGAAAGCAAGGCCACCTCAAGTATTATTTTGATTATTTTTCCTCTCAAGTGAGCGGCTGTTGTAGCACTGTTAATGTCATTATAGACATAATTCCAGTTTCCATCTTTTATGGCAGAAAGGTTGATCACCACGTTTACTTCATCAGCTCCGTCATCAATGGCTCTTTTAATTTCTTCTACCTTGGCTGCAGTAGCTGAGTATCCCATTGGAAAACCAATGACAGTAACTAACTTAGGAGATTTTTCTTCGAGGATCTGAGCTGCCTGGCTTACCCAATATGGAGGTATACAGACAGAATAAATGTCGTGTTCGAGTGCCTCTTGGCAAATATTTTCAATGGCTTCCTTTGAGCAATCTGCCTTCAGAATAGTATGTTCAACAAAACTCGCCAGGTTCATATCAATGAGGGTATAGTATTATTTCACTTTTTCAGCGAATGGAATTTATAACTTGTTTTGGAAGAAATTTTAAAAGCACTTCCTTACTTAAGGGTGCAATATATTACAATTTAAGCTTCATGTAAAGTTTTTGTTACTAATTTATAACAATCATTTTTCTACAACCCTGCCTCAAACTTATGTTCTCTTTTAATCCATATTCATAAGAATTCCCTGGTTCCATTGATGATCAATGACTTAGGTCTTTTTTACAATTTTCCCTAAAGCATGCATTAAAATGGTCCGGTTTCCGCTAAAAAACACTTAATTCTGGCACCACACAAATCTTTTTAATAAATTGCACGTTAAAATAATTGACGGACCTTTTGATCTTTAGACATTTGTATTTGAGGAATTTTTCCTTTCTGTTTTAGGCTGTCTGGTGGTCTAAAAGTCAAAAAGTCTGACAGTCTTTCATCATTTCAATTTTAAAACCTGTGTATTTTTGGTGTTTCATGCATCCGACAGGCATGAAAGCTGTCTTTTTACAAAAGCTTTTGTCAGATGAACGTTAAGGATAATTATACGCTGCTTATAGAAAAACTGGACTCTTTCATTCGTAAGTTCTACCTCAACCGATTAATTAGGGGCAGTCTTTACAGTGTAGGGTTAATATTATTGCTTTTCCTGGGAGTCAGTTTGCTGGAAAATTATTTCTACTTTGATTCCGGAGTGAGAAAACTATTGTTTTATTCGTTCCTGCTTGTCAGTGTTGGAGCATTGGGATATTGGGTTTTCACTCCCTTGATGAAATACTTCCGCCTCGGTAAAGTCATTTCTCACGAACAGGCCGCAAGCATCATCGGTGATCATTTTGCTGATGTAAAGGATAAACTGCTGAACATCCTTCAACTCAGGGTTCAGGCGGAAAGTAATTCTACCCAAAAAGATTTGATACTGGCCAGTATTGATCAAAAATCGGATAAAATAAAAATTGTTCCTTTTAAGTCAGCGATCAATCTTGGTCATAACAGAAAGTATCTGCGTTATGCATTACCCCCGCTTTTATTGTTGCTGATCATTTTATTCGCAGCCCCTAGCCTTATTAAGGATAGTACCAATCGTCTGATTAAAAACAATGAGGACTTCAAAAAGCCGGATCCTTTTTCTTTCGTTATTGATGATCAGGATCTCAGTGTGGTTCAATTTGATGATTATCCGCTGGGTGTAAAAATTGAAGGTGATGAATTTCCGAATGAAGTATTTATTAATGTAGATAATTATCAGTACCGAATGACCAAAGTTGCCGTTGACTCCTTCAGTTATCGGTTCAGCAATGTGCAAAAAGAGACGGAGTTCAAATTATTCTCCAGTGGAGTTGACTCCAAAGATTATACCTTGAATGTACTCAAGAAGCCTAATATCGCCGGATTTGATGTATCGTTGGATTATCCGGCTTACACTGAACGTAAAGATGAAGAGCTCAATAGCGTTGGAGACCTTGTAGTGCCCGCTGGTACCAATATCAACTGGGTATTTAACGCCCTCAACACCTCATCTATCAAGTTGGCTTTTTCAGGTGAAACTCCTTTTGATGCCAAGCGTTTTGATGACGATCTTTTTTCCCACAAAAAAAGGGTACTTAAGGATCAATCCTATAAATTATATGTTTCCAACGAATCGCTTCCACTCTCGGATTCGATCAGTTATTCCATCTCTGTAATTCCTGACCTCTACCCGGAGATCAGCGTTGAGCAATTCCAGGACAGTACGGATAAAAAACTGTTCTTCTTTGTGGGAGATGCTTCAGATGATTATGGTCTGACAAGCCTGAGTTTTAATTACAGAATTAAACATGAAGACGATTCAGAGGAGCCGCTTCAGACCATTCCTGTAAAAAATCCGGATAATAAAAAAGTACGTTACGACTATACTTTCGACCTTAATAATGTGGAACTGGCTCCCGGTGATGAAGTGACTTTCTTTTTTGAAGTTTATGATAATGACGGTGTAAACGGAAGCAAATCTTCCCGCACGGGAACGATGGTTTATTCAGTTCCTACTGTTGAAGAATTTGAGGCCATGGCTGATAAAAACGACGAAAAGATCAAAGATGATTTGTCTAAAGCCATTGAGGAATCAAAGAAACTCCAGGAAGAAATGAAACAAATGCGGGAAAAACTCCTGCAGGAAAAAGAGCTCGACTGGAAGAGTAAAGAGGAACTGGAAAAATTACTGGAAAGACAAAAAGATCTGGAAGAACAATTCCAGGAAGCTAAAGAAGCTTTTGAGGAGAATATGAAAAACCAGGAGGAGTTCACAGAGACGGATGAGAACATCATGGAAAAGCAAGAACAACTTCAACAGCTTTTCGAAGAGGTGATCAGTGAGGAGATGAAAGAGCTCATGAAGCAGATCGAAGAGTTGATGCAGGAACTCGAAAAAGATTCCGCGCTTGAGATGATGGAAGAAATGGAGATGAATGATGAGGAAATGGAAAAAGAGCTGGATCGCCTGCTTGAACTTTATAAACAGCTGGAAGTTGAAAAAGAAATGCAGGATGCCATTGAAGACCTGGAAGAATTAGCGGAAGAGCAGGAAGAACTGAGTGAGCAAACTGAAAATGAAGAAATGTCCCAGGAAGAGCTCCAGGAGAAACAAGAAGAAATCCAGGAGAAATTCGAAGACATTGAAAAGCAGATTGAAGAGACTAAAAAGAAAAATGAAGAGCTGGAGAGTCCCAAAAACATTGGTGACCATGACCAGGAAATGGAGAACATCGAACAGCAGATGAATGAAAGTCAGGAACAACTTCAGCAAAATGAAAATCAAAAAGCTTCCGAATCACAGAAAAGCGCTTCTGAAAAAATGAAAGAGATGGCTCAATCTATGGCTATGCAGATGCAAGCAGGAGAAATGGAGCAAATGGAAGAAGATATGAAAGCGCTTCGTCAGCTATTGGAAAACCTGGTAAACTTGTCTTTTGACCAGGAAGAGCTGATGGATAATTTTGGCATTGTTGAAATCAATACGCCAAGATATATTCAACTTGTTCAGGAACAATTTAAATTACAGGATGACTTCAAACTGGTAGAAGACAGCCTTCAGGCATTGAGCAAGCGCGTTATGCAGATCGAATCCTTCGTCACAGAAAAAGTAGGAGAGATCAAGGGAAATATGAAGAAGAGTATTTCCGAGCTGGAGGAAAGACAGGTTCCAAAAGCTACTGATCACCAACAGCGTAGCATGAAAAATCTGAACGATCTTGCGTTGATGCTCAGTGAAGCTATGAATCAAATGCAACAGCAAATGTCCAGCATGATGCCAGGTTCACAAATGTGTAATAAACCAGGAGGCCAGGGGTCTAGCGGTTCGCCTAAAGATAAGATTAGCAAGGGGCAGGAGAAGATGAATGAAGAGATGAAACAGATGCTGGAAAATATGAAAAAAGGCCAGGGTGGCGGTAGTAAGGAATTCGCCCAAATGGCAGCAAAACAGGCAGCATTGAGAAAGGCCCTTAGAGAAAAACAAAAAGAATTACAACAACAAGGTAAAGGAAGTAAAGAATTACAGGATCTTATCGATCAAATGAATAAGGTTGAAACGGACCTGGTAAACAAGAAACTTACTAATGAAATGATGAAGCGCCAGGAGGATATTCTTACCAGGTTGTTACAGCATGAAAAGGCCGAAAGGGAACGGGAGTTCGATAAAAAACGTAAAGCTGAGGTGGCTGAACAATTCAAGAGAGAAATGCCTTCTTCACTTCAGGAATATATTAAAAAGCGGGAAGCTGAAATTGAATTGTATAAAACCGTTTCTCCATCGCTCAAACCATATTACAAGCAGTTGGTTGACGAATATTTTAACTCGATGAAAGGAAATTAATTTTAAATATTTTTCTTCAAATCTTTAATAAAGGGAAATTATATTGGAAAATGCTCCAGATAATTTCCCTTTACTTTTTTAAAATTCTGTTTAAGGTCATTTTGACAAACATGAAGCTAATTTCATCTGTTTACTTAGTGTTTTTTCAACGAAAACACCCCTAAATCAAGGCCATCACCACCTACGCCCCTTGATTTATTGTTTAAAAACCCTTAGATTTGTAATCGCGTTGTGAAAATAACACGGTATTCAAAACCACACGCCATAATCCTACACATATTCTTCATGAACATATTCGGCCCTAACGTGTTATTTCAGTTGGCACATTATTTGCTTTGAATTTACAAACAAAAACTTCTAATTACATGGTGAGAGCGGGATTATTAAGCCTTGAATTGAGATCGAACCCTAGAAACATTTCAATGATTGATGGCTTTGTACAAAAACTCGTTGAAGAATTTAAATTAAGTCCTAATCAATATGGCAACATTCTTATTAGTCTTACCGAAGCTGTAAATAATGCCATCATCCATGGCAATTCAAAAGACGAATCCAAAAAAGTTCAGATACAATTGCGCAGGTTGAAAAATAAACTTGCTATCAGCGTCTCAGATCAGGGCCGGGGTTTTGATCCTAATAATGTCAGTGATCCTTGTTGCGCTGAAAATATTGAAGAATGCGGTGGCCGCGGAGTTTTAATCATGCGTGAACTTTCAGACAACATGAGCTACTCCAATAACGGAAGAACTGTAGAAATGCAATTCAAAATCCGCTAATGTCTGAAGATTTTTTTCCGGAATTTGACGAAAGTACAGAAGACAGCAGCCCCAAACCTATCCAGTTTTTTTCAGAAGATACAGATTTCATTCTTGATCAACCTTCGGTTATTTCCGATTGGGTAAAATCAATTATTTCCAAAGAAGAAAAATCTCTCCGCCAGATCAATTTCATCCTTTGCAGCGATGAATACCTGCACAAAATAAATGTGGAATACCTCAACCACGACACCCTTACAGACATAATCACTTTTCCCTATAGCGACCCTCCAATTATCCACAGTGATATCTTCATAAGTGTGGAAAGAGTGGAAGAAAATGCCCATAAATTCAAGACCTCCTTTCCAGACGAATTACACAGGGTCATCATCCATGGTGTCCTGCATTTATGTGGTTATGGTGATAAAACCGAGGAGGAAAAATCTTTTATGAGACAGAAGGAAAATGAGGCTTTGAAACTTCTAGTTTAATTTAGTATTTCTTCGAATGATGTAATACACCATTAAAAACCGTTCAATTTCAAGCACTTGGTCCAATGCAATAGATTTGTAAAATCATATAACGTACCTACGGCACTAATTTCTGTTCTACAGTTTTGAGGGTACCCATATATGGTCTCTACGAGACTTTTAGTCCCATAGGGACGGCTCTATAGGTAAAACTCAACCTGCTAAAACACCAGGAGTGCCGTAGGGACGTCATATGAGATAACCCCAGATGAGATCTATTCCTATATTAAGGATCCCATGATTATCCAAGGTCCCGGCACTACGTGCACGAGGATCTTGTCGAAGCGATCCTCTTCCTACTAAAGAATCCCTTCTCACTCCCCGATAGTATTTACTCCCCCACCTGCAACATGCCCTATTTTCACACCAATAAAATCCTTGTTGATAACTTCTCCAGTTCCGTTATTTAGAACATTGATGTATTCCGGAAATTCACTGTCCAGGTTCCAGTTTTCAGGAAACTGAAACTGCTTATCCACAAACCGCCAGCTGGTATTGTTGGAAAAGCTGGTATTATTTTGAAGAATAACGGATTGTATTTCAAGTAGATCTGAAACCGTAATATCCCCCGAGTTATTAACATCAGCTGCAATCAGCTTGTATGGATTATCCAGTGGTTGAGTTCCTAAAATATGTTTTCCAATAGCAATCATATCCATACCTGATAGCCCGTTGGAAGCATAATCATTGTAATAAGGAGAAAGCAATACCTGGGAAGTAGTTGAATCAAGGCATAATGAATAATTCCCGGTTTCATCAGTTTTTACGTTTTCAGAATTAGTCACCAAAACATCTTTCAACAGCACTCCGTCCCAGCTCATGATCTGTCCTTGTAAGGGAAAATTATTTTGCTGTTCAATAACCACTTCTATTGTCATGGAATCAATACTATGACACTCATCTTCCATAAAGATAAAATAGGAGTGAATCCCAACAGAAATCGTATCGGAAATAGTGTATAAATATTCTCCCGGTTGTAAAGAGTCTATAGCTGATGGTTCAACTTCTTCATCAAGAACACCATCATTGCCTGTGTCAAGAAATATTTCTCCTGAATCCAATGACTTCCAAAATGAATTCGTTTCATCCACTCTAAAGCTAAAATTCACAACAAATTCACATTGATTATCCAATTCACTGACAACAGGTTGTTGCTCCAAAATTATTTCCGGGGCTAGTGTATCTACGACTTTCACAATTTGGTAATACACCCAATATCCTACATTTGATAATTCCGGATTATTATCGCTGTTTGCCCAATGTCCTGTTGGCAACACACCTCCTTCACATCGATTGGTTCCAACCAGCGGATTTTGATTATTATAAATACTGTCTCTGTCTAAATAAACCGTTCTGTTTCCCAGGCTATCCGTTTCAACAATAAGCCAGATATCTTCATCTCCATCTTCTTCATTACAATTTTCGTCCCGGCCTATCCTTTCAAATTCTGATTCACCATCCCAAATATACCAGTCGATTAACTCATAGCTCCTTACCAAATAAGGACAGGATAACTGGCTGAAAACTTCAATAATTTCCACGTCAATATCCAATGTAAACGGATAACCTTCCGGAATAAATATTTCAATGGAATCCTCCAGCAATTCAAAAATATCCTGTTGGTCCTTTGGAAATTTTATCTTGTAATTTCCGCTGACATACTCAGTTGTATCTTGTAAAAAAGTTACCGGATGATTCTTCTCGATAGTACTCTTATTCACAGTGTTACTTCCGGCAGAAACCAATAAAAAGAATAAAAGGAAGGGCAGTAAGAATATTAAGCTTTTCATTTGTTTTAAAATTTCAAGGTTTAAAAAGACGGGGATATAGCATTCGTGTAAATTTAATGTTTTCAGCTAATTTCTACAATTCCTCAAAATCCCGACCTTTAGAGATTCCATTTTAACTTAATTCTGTAAATACAGAAACAGAGGCCCTATAGCATTACTCCTAAAAAAAATATACTTTTGCAAGTCACAGCCTGACCAGTCAAAATTTTCACAGTAATGAAGGTATTAAAATTCGGAGGGTCATCCGTTGCCAAACCAGAGCGCATTCGGATGATCATGGACATCTTAAAGAGCTATTACGCACAAGGAGAAAAATTTGCAGTAGTATTTTCAGCTTTCGGCGGAGTAACAGATTCATTGATAGAAATGAGTTCACTCGCTTCAAAGGGTGATGAAAAATACCTGGAACTTTTCGAACAATTCAGCCAAAGGCATATCGATGCAATTGCAGAACTGTTGACAGAAGAAAACCTGGAACGCTCAAAACCTAAACTGGAAAAAAATCACGAGGTACTCAAAAACCTGCTGCATGGAATTTTTCTGGTAAGAGAAGCTTCTCCCCGGACAATGGATTATGTCTTGAGTTTTGGAGAACGGAATTCCTGTTACATTATTCAGGCAGCACTTCAACAAGCTGGAATCCCATCCTCGTATCTGGATGCCAGGAAAATAATCAAAACAGATAAAACCTTTGGTTCGGCCAATGTGCTGATGGATCTTACCTTTTCCAATATCAAGGAATATTTTGGAAATCATCCGGAAGTTCAAATTGTCACCGGTTTTATCTCCTCTACAAAAGGTACGCTTACCACAACCCTTGGTCGTGGAGGTTCGGATTATACCGCATCATTGCTCGCAGCTGCCCTTGATGCAGATCTGTTGGAAATCTGGACGGATGTCAATGGCGTACTTACTGCTGACCCGAGGAAAGTAAAAAAGGCATTTACCATCCCATCCATGACTTATGCGGAAGCGATGGAAATGTCTCACTTCGGTGCGAAGGTAATTTATCCGCCGACCTTGCAGCCTGCACTCAATAAAAAAATTCCGGTTCAGATCAAAAATACTTTTGAACCAGATAATGCCGGAACGCTCATTACTGATAAGGGAGATCCTAATGATCTTCCTGTCAAGGGTATTTCATCAATAACGGACATTGCATTACTCACACTTCAGGGAAGCGGTCTTTTTGGAGTTCCCGGAATAGCAGGCAGGTTGTTTGGAACACTTGCAGATGCAGGTATCAATATCATCCTCATTACCCAGGGTTCTTCTGAACATTCTATAAGTTTTGCCATCCAGCCTTCGCTGGCGAAAAAAGCCAAACGCCAAATTGAAAAAACATTTGAGTATGAAATGAATTCCGGTAAGGTCGATCCTGTTAAGGTGGAAGATGATCTTTCTGTTATTGCCATCATCGGTCAAAACATGCGATACAGACCAGGGATCTCCGGAAGACTTTTTCAGGCACTTGGTAAAAATGGAATTAACATTACCGCTATCGCCCAGGGATCTTCCGAACTCAATATCTCGGTTGTCATCGACCGGCCCGATGAAGCCAAGGCACTAAATGCTTTGCATGAAGCATTTTTCCTTTCAGATACCAAAGAGCTACACTTATTCATAATTGGAGTAGGCCTTATAGGAAGTACATTGTTGAAACAGATCAAAGCACATGCTGATCACCTTAAAACCCAACAATCCATTGAATTAAAAGTCATTGGACTATCAAATAGCAAAAAGATGACATTTAATGAAGATGGCATTAATTTAGATACATGGGAAAAAGCACTTGAAAATTCGGAAACCGTAAGTAATATTCCAGGATTTATCGAACATATGAAAGATATGAATCTTTCCAATACCATTTTCGTTGATAATACCGCGAATGAAATGATCGCCGGTCATTATGAATCTATCCTTGATTCAAGTATTTCTATTTCCACACCAAACAAAATTGCTACCTCATCTTCTTACCTTCAATATACCCGACTCAAAAATATTGCCAACAGAAGAGGTGTACAATTTATGTATGAAACTAATGTCGGTGCTGGTCTTCCGGTCATTTCAACTTTGAATGATTTGATCGTGAGCGGTGATACCATTTTAAAAATTGAAGGAGTTCTTTCCGGTTCATTGTCTTTCATATTTAATAATTTCAAACCTGGTACAAAATTTAGCCAATTGGTTAAACTAGCTGGTGAAAAAGGTTTTACGGAACCGGATCCGAGAATTGATATTAATGGAATTGACGTAAGAAGAAAACTCATTATTCTTGCAAGAGAAACAGGACTTGATATAGAAGCAGATGATGTGGAGATCAAAAACATTTTACCGGAAGCTTGTCAAAAAGCAAAAACGGTTGATGACTTTTTTGTTGAACTTGAAAAAGCAGATGACTACTTTGACAAATTACTCCAAGATGCAACAGATAAAAATTGCGTTTTGAGAATGGTTGCTAAACTTGATGAAGGGAAAGCTAGTATTGGTCTGGAGGCAGTTGACTCAAGCCATCCTTTTTATTCTCTGGATGGCAGCGATAATATGATTGTTTTCAAAACGGACAGATACAATGAAAGACCATTGGTAGTAAGAGGACCAGGTGCCGGAGCTGAAGTAACTGCCGCCGGTGTATTTGCGGAGATATTAAAAATCGGAAATTACATCACGTAATAAGGAATTACCATTCCTCTTGAGAAGCGGGTTGCGAGGTTATAAACCTCCAACCCGTTTCTGATTTTGTTCATAATCCCTGAATAAAATAGGATTTTATTCAAAGTAACTGCTAATTTTGTAAAATACAGCTAAAATTCAATATAATTAACTGATTATCAATATATTACAATAAATGAGTACTGGAATTAAGGTTTTTGCTCCTGCATCTGTGGCCAATGTGGCCTGTGGCTTTGATACCATGGGTTTTGCACTGGAGAAACCCGGTGATGAGATCATTGCACGCTTATCAGATAAGCCTGGATTAAGGATTACAAAGATCACCGGAGCACAGGGAAAACTCCCTTACGAATTGGAAAAGAATACTGCTGGTTATGCTGCTCTTAAATTGCTCGAACATTTGGGAGAACAGGACAGAGGCATTGAATTGGAGATTCATAAAAAGATGCCTTTCGGAAGTGGATTGGGATCAAGTGCCGCAAGTGCAGTTGCCGGGGTAATGGCAGTTAATGAACTGCTGAAAAGGCCTCTTGAAAAAAGAGATCTATTGCCCTTTGCAGCTATGGGAGAAGAGCTCGCAAGTGGATCTTTACATGTAGACAATGTAGCTCCTTCACTGATCGGGGGAATTATTTTTATTCGGGACAATGCGACTTTTGACGTCCATCGGTTACCTGCTCCTCCAGGATTATATGCCAGCGTTATCCATCCAAAGGTCAATATCATGACCAAGGATGCCAGGAATATTTTGGCAGATAAAGTTCCTTTCAGGGATTCAATTGCACAGGGAGGAAACCTTGGGGGACTCATTATTGGACTATATAATTCAGATTTGGGCTTGATCAAACGCTCATTAAAAGACGTCATCGTTGAACCTCAGAGAGCTGGTTTAATCCCACATTTTTATGAAGTACAGGAAGCAGCCTTAAAAGCGGGAGCATTAGGCTGTAGTATTTCAGGTGCCGGTCCTTCAATTTTTGCACTTTCAGCCAATAGTCTTGATGCAGAAAATGTTGGCGAAGCAATGGTCAAGATCTTTTCTGACAACAAAATAGAACATACTTTATACCTTTCAAAGATCAATCAGGAAGGTGCCATTAAGTATTAAATTCCAAAACAACAATCATTATCATGCAACTATATTCAACCAATAATCCGGAAAATATTGTCACCTTAAAGGAAGCTGTTTTAAAAGGTTTACCTGAAGACAAGGGGTTATATATGCCTTCCATCGTTCCAAAACTACCAGATTCATTCTTTAAAAATATAGATGATTATAGTTTTGAAGCTATCGGATTTGAGGTTTGCAAAGCCCTTTTTCAGGGGATTATTTCGGAAGAAAAGGTCAAATCGATCGTTGAAGAAGCTATAAACTTCCCAGCTCCCTTGGTTAAACTGGACGAAGAAAAGCATGTTCTAGAGTTATTTCATGGTCCTTCTTTAGCCTTCAAGGACTTCGGAGCAAGGTTCATGGCTCGCCTCATGAGTCACTTTTACCAGGGCGAATCTCAGGATTTGATCATCCTGGTGGCTACTTCCGGGGATACTGGTGGAGCAGTTGCAGCCGGCTTTTATGACACTCCTGGTATCCAGGTAGTCATCCTCTACCCTTCCGGTAAGGTCAGTCATTTACAGGAAAAGCAACTGACTACTCTTGGTAAAAACATCACTGCCCTGGAGATCAACGGCACCTTTGATGACTGTCAGGCACTCGTAAAACAAGCTTTTCTCGACCCTGAATTAAACCAGTCTTTACAACTAAGTTCAGCTAATTCTATCAATATTTCCAGGTTAATTCCACAATCTTTTTATTACTTCGAGGCCTGGAAACAGATCAAAGGACAAGATAAAAACGTGGTATTCTGTGTCCCAAGCGGCAATTTTGGCAACCTTACAGCTGGACTTTTAGCTCAAAAAATGGGGCTTCCAGTTCACCATTTCATTGCTGCAACTAACGTTAATGATGTTGTTCCTGAGTATCTGGATAGTGGAGAATTCAATCCAAGACCATCCATCAGGACTATTTCAAATGCCATGGATGTGGGTAATCCATCTAATTTTGCTCGCATGTTGGACATATATAAAGCCGTAAATAGGGATGAATGTTCCACGTGGAACACTATGAAAGAGGACATTTCAGGCTATGCTTTCACTGATGAACAGACAAAAAAGGCAGTCAAAGAAGTAAAAGATCTATTCAATTATACCATAGATCCACACGGTGCAGTGGGCTATCTGGCATTAAAATCTTACCAGGAGAACCATAAAAACACCACTGGAATAATTCTCGAAACTGCCCACCCTTCCAAATTCAAAGATGTTATGGAGAACATTTTAGGAGAAATAAGAGCAGTTCCTGAAAGGTTAGCGGGA
>QQUB01000434.1 GCA_008501835.1 Bacteroidota bacterium | reverse complement strand
GAGAAGTTGCCGGAGCTAAAAGAGCCACTACTGATGCCGGCACCCGGGTGCTCTTAATTGCCCAATGGCCCGGTGTCATCTCCCCAAAAACAGTAAATAACGACCTTATTGACTTCAGTGATTTTTTACCCACCATTTGTGAAGCTACAGGGATAAAAATACCCGAATCGCTACAATTAGATGGAAAAAGTTTTTTGCCTCAATTGCAAGGTGAGTCAGGTCAGCCGAGAAAATGGATTTATTGTTGGTTTGCTAGAAACCCCTCCATTCATGAACCGAAAATCTTCGTGAGAAATCAACGGTATAAATTGTATGCTTCAGGAGAGTTTTATGAAGTTCCCAAGGATTGGGATGAACAAAATCCTGTGAAAATTGAAGACCTGGATGAGGATACCGAACAAACCTACCAAATGTTTAAGAAGGTATTGAATCATTACAGTACAAAAAGGCTGGAATGTATTCCTGAAAAAACTGAAACCAATGAATAAAAAAATTCCTTTGAAATGATGGTAAAGATTATCAAAACAATTTCAGCTAATCCACGAAAAATTTTCCAGATCGACGGTCTTGGAGCCATCCTGTCAGCTTTTCTGTTAGGCGTTATCCTCACCACTTTCGAAGATTTCTTCGGTATGCCTGCAAGAGTGCTTTACATACTTGCCGGGATAGCAGCCGGTTTTGCCCTATATTCTCTGACTTATTACTTTTTGAATATAAAAAAGTGGCATGCTGCTCTTCGTCGGATCGCCATTGCAAACCTGCTCTATTGTTTACTCACCCTTACGCTGGTAATTATACATTTTCAGGAATTGACTGTTTGGGGAATATTGTATTTTGCATTGGAGATTCTGGTAATTATCACTTTGGTTTACATTGAATTTAGGGTAATCTCTTACAAAAACCCTTGAGACGAAAACGCTTTGGAAATAACCAGCGGGACCGGTAAAAATGCGGGAGTCAGGGACAAGCTCGTTTCCGATGATTACAATAGCTCAGAAGATCCAAATACACATCACAACCGGAAAGGAACCATTTCCGTTAAGAAGGAAAAGGAATAGCCTGAAATCAATTTCTAAATGGCAAAAAACTTTAAACAATGACCATTGACAATATTATTCGTCAATACGATTTCAATTTGCTTTACGCTAAGAACCTCGTGGCTGATTTATCAGAAGATCAAATGACCATGGTACCTTCGAAAGGTTTCGAAAATCATGCTGCCTGGACCATTGGACATCTGGTTACAGGGAGTGCCATGATTGCAGAAGACCTGGGAGCACCTTTTGAAATACCCGGAAACTGGGGAGATTTGTTCTTACGCAGAGGGCCGGGAGATCCAAGGAAACCTGATCCGGACTTATCAAAATATCCCTCGAAGGATGTTTTGGTTCAAGAACTTGAAAAACAGCACAACAAAGTGAAAAAATACTTAATCAAAATTGAAAAAACTCAATTGGATAAACCCCTTAAATGGAGATTCAATGATCATATGCCCACACTCCTGGATGTAGTAGTATTTATGTGTGTTAATCATGAAGCGATGCATTTGGGGCAACTGGCAGGCTGGAGGCGAGCATTGGGAATGCCTTCGGCTTTGGCAGTGATTTAAATATGATCTGCATCATATTTTAAACCAATGCTCCAAATTTTACACAAAAATCAGCAATTTTGATTGGCTATGTCTCACACATTAAACGATCTTTAGGGAAACAGATATTAAGGACTTTTCAACAAAAAAATTAATCATGAAAGCAGTCTATTTCGAAAAATTCGGTCCTCCTGAAGTATTGGAATTGAGAGATATTGATGTACCGGTTCCGGGGGATAATGAGATACTTATAAAAGTACATGCAACTACCGTCAATGCGGCTGAATGTAACGGTCGGGGGCTCACTTTCGTACCTCCAGGGCTGAAATGGCTGGCCAGGTTAATGCTCGGAGTAAACAAGCCAAAAATCAACATCCTGGGATCTTCTGTTTCTGGAGTAGTTGAAGCAGTAGGTAAGGAGGTAAAGACCTTCAAGGCAGGTGACGAAGTCTATGGATCAGGCCCCGAGCTGGGAGCTTATGCAGAGTATGTTTGCAGTCCGGCAGATGGAACACTGGTTCCAAAACCATCTAACCTTAGCCATGAGGAGACCGCCACCTTGCCCTATGGCGCGCAAACAGCACTTTTTTTCCTGCGTGACAAAGGCAAGATCAGGGAGGGCCAGAAGGTACTGATTAGAGGTGCTTCGGGGGATGTTGGGTCAGCCGCCATCCAACTGGCAAAGCATTTTGGAGCCGAAGTCACTGGAATCTGTAGTTCGGCTAAAATAGAATCTGTTAAAGCTTTGGGAGCAGACAAGGTGATTGATTATACAAAAGAAGATTTTTCCCAAAGCGGTGAACAGTGGGATCTCATTTTGGATACTGCCGTTGGAAAAACTTCCTTTAAGCAAGCCAAAAAAGTACTTTCTCCAAAGGGATATTACCTTGCTGTGGCTGGAGGATTCCGGGAATTGTTGCAAATGATCTGGACCTCTCTCCTCGGAGGCAAGAAAGTAGCTTTCGGAGGAGGAGAAGATTGTGAAAGTAAAGAAAACCTGAACCTTTTGAAAGACCTTGCCGAGTCAGGGAAATTGATAGCTACCATTGATAAAACCTTCCCACTCGAAGAAATTGTCGAGGCCCACAGGTATTTGGAATCAGGAAAGAAAAAAGGAAATGTGGTGGTAAAAGTTGTTTAGTAATTCCAATACCCGAAATCAAAATTCTTTTAACCTTAAAAATTAAACTGTATCCTTAAAAATGGTGTTGAGTTAAAGCATTGTTGGGGTACCATTGACGGTTACCTCAATATCGATACAACTGCTTTAAACAAATAACACTACCATGAAAATCACCACAGTCTCAATATTTACAGGCATTTTCTTGTCCTTTCTTCTGCCTTTATCATCCTGTTCAGATTCTAAAGAGATCATGAATGACCCAGTGGATCTGGAAGATGAGCAACCAACCGATACCATGGAGATTGACACCACGGCCATCTCCTACCTTGCTCTTGGAGATTCTTACACCATTGGACAAGCCGTTGATCAAAACATGCGGTGGCCCATTCAACTGGCCAAAAAACTTAAGGAAAATAATATCATCATCGAACCTGTGAATATCATTGCCCAAACCGGATGGACCACCTCCAACCTTATTCAGTCCATTTATGATATGGAACCGGATCAACATGACCTGGTTTCCCTTTTAATCGGCGTCAATAACCAATACCAGGGGCAGCCTTTTGACGTTTTCCAAACCGAATTTGATTCCTTATTGAATATATCAATTCAACTTGCCGGAAATATAAAACGAGTGTTCGTTGTGTCCATTCCCGATTACGGCGTCACCCCTTTTGGAGCTAATAATGCAGAACAAATCGCTCAGGAACTGGACATGTACAATGAATATATGCAACAAGCATGTATCGCACTGGAGATCCCTTTCGTCAATATTACCAACCTATCCAGACAGCTGGGTGACTCACCGGGAGCCCTGGCTGTGGATAACCTCCATCCAAGCGGCAGCCAGTACACTCAATGGGTCAATCTAATCCTGCCGGTAGTGATCGACATGTTATAAGTAGTTTTCATTCCGGAAAAATGTTTTACTTTTATTCAGTTTTAAAAGGTACAGTGGAACCGTTTGCCACCTCAATTTTCAAACTCCGGAATATGAAATCATTCAAACTCTTGACATGCCTGTTTGTAGTTTTTCTTTTTTCAGGCCTGAACCTCCAGGCACAAAACCATTTTGGTTTTCGTGCTGGAACTAATTTTGCTTACGTATCTACTACGGAGGAAGGTTTTATTACCAATGAGCGGGTTTTGGGCCTGAACGCCCACTTGTTTTTTGACCTTGGGCTAGGAGATAATCTCGCCTTTCAACCAGAGCTTGGTTTTATCCAAAAAGGTTACCGAAGGACGATCACTTTAACAGGAATAAAAAGGTATGCCATTAAGATAAACTACGTGGATTTTGCTGCCAGCCTGAAATACAAATTCGGCAGTAAAAATTTCAAAGCCCACATTCTCGCCGGTCCTTATTTCGGCCTGGCTTTGTCGGCCCATTCAAAAGATCTGGATGATGGAGACAAGAACAAGAT
>QQUB01000378.1 GCA_008501835.1 Bacteroidota bacterium | reverse complement strand
TAAATCCGTTAACTTTAGGTTATGAATTTCACTTACACAAACGCTTAAACAAAATCCAATTATGAGAAAACTCACTATTTTAGTTGTATTAATTTTTGCCTTTAGTTTTAATGCAATATCCCAGGAAAACCAGGCCTTGATTGAAGTACTCAAAGGGGCAGGAGATCTTCTGCAGGAAGTGCCCACCAAGTCCTATACTTTTGATCAGCAATTAAGCTGGGATGAAGAATTCCCCTTCCGGCTAGCCTTTACACAGAATAAAGAAGGAAAAAAATCAACGGAATCAATAACTTACGAATTTAGCCTGAAAGATATTGACCTGAATACGATTAGGGTACAAAATCAGCGAGACCTGATGGTGGTCCGGTTCTTTATCAATAACCGACAAAAATTGATTCGTGTTTTTGAGGATGGAGAACAGAAAAAATACATTGCAGAACTTGAAATAATGGCTGCAGATGCAGATAACGGGCGGGCCATTGAAACATTCCTTAAGGATGCCGTAAAACTTGCTGAAAAAATAGAGACCCCTTGTTCCACTTCTTCCTTCGAAGAAAGCTTATCATGGCTAAAGGAGAATATTCAGACCTTTAGTATAAATGAAATTACCTACGACCAGGCATTTACTGTGGATAAGGAACAACCCACCATTGTCAGGTACACCTTAGCTGAGAGAGGGAAGAAAACCATTGAAAATCACTATAAATTCAACCTTGCTGACCTCGATCCTAAAAAGGTCAATATGAAAATCAGCAACACTGAAGTATTCATCGAGGTTACTACCAGGCAAAACAACAAATACATCTATTTTGAAAAGGATGGAACACAGGGGAACTATGCCAACACCGTTCAGTTTATGGTTAATGACTTTGAACAGGCCAAGTGTATGCTGACCATTCTGGCTGAGGCAATTAAAGAAAGTGAAGCCAAAGTCAAAGGGAATCTTCCTGAAATTTCCTCCCTTCAACAGGGACTTGACCTGCTTAAGGAAAATGTGGTTGAGGTAAGGGCTGGCGAGAAAAAGATCAGCCAGGAAATCGAAGCGTCCTGTGTAAACGTATTATCGGTTACAACAATGCCTGCCAAAGGGGATCCGGTAGATGAGAAATTTAACTTCAACCTTTCTGATGTCCAGGATAAAACCGTCGATATAAATGTTAGAGGGAAAGCTATTACCCTTGGCTTTGAAACAGGGAGAGATAAACTGGTTCAGCCGTTCAAAAATGGTGAGATCCAGAATTATAGGAATGATGTTTCTATTATGGCCAGTGACCCTGAGAATGTCAAAATGCTGGCACACCTGCTCCCTGCTGTGGTGAAAATGTGTAAAGAACAGCCTGCTTTTGAAGCAAAAGGAGAAATCAATGGGAATCTTGAATGGATACAGGAACAATTGTCTTCAACGGATATAGAAGGATTGACCCAGTCTATACAAATGATCGAAGACTCGGATTGTAAATGGCAGTTCAGAACCATTGAGCAGGGTAAAAAGGAAGATAAAGAAGAAGTTTTTGAGTTCAACCTGATCGACCTCGATGAGAAAGGACTGAAATTCAAAATAACGGGAAAGAACCTTGCTGTTGAAGTCAATTCTGCTAAAGCTACCAAAAACATTAAATATTATGAAAATGGTGAACCGGATGATTATCAGGGTTCTTTCTTAATTCAAATGAATAATGTGGAAGATGCCCGGAAAATGATAGCTGTTTTCGAGCAAAGCATAAAACTTTGTAAAGAAGCGGAAGAATAGGGAGGAGTGAAGAGTGCATGGTGCAAAATGCAAAATGTAGAGTTAAAGCCCATAGGCAGTAAATATTTTATTTTAATAGTGGAGGTTCTGAAATCAAAATATTCATTGATAGTTATTATTTCGGCAATCTTAGTTGCATGTGGCAATGACAAAATAGTAAATATCAAAAGTGAAGAAATTAACTGGACTGTTAATATTCCACCAGGCTTTGAATTGATTTCTGAAGAGCAGTGGGATGAGGTGAAAAATAAAGGTAAAATAGAACTTGAAAATTATTTAGATAGAAACTTAAATGATGAAGATGCTGAAACCACTTTAATGGTTTACAAAAATGGAGCATTTCATACTATTGAAGCCAATTATAAAAAACACAACTCAGAAGAAGATTTTAAAAAAAGAATCTCTGCTTTAAATAAAGTAACATATGAATCTTTAGCCTTTGCCATTCCAAATACAACATTAGATTCTATTTCCTCCATTCAAAAGATAGATGGTGAAGATTTTTATGCATTCGAAATAAAAGTCAATTATGAAAATGGAGAGCAATTAACAACAAAAAGCTTTAGAAAATTAATTGGAAATAAGATGTTTTCGGTAAATATATTGTTTAGGGATCCTTCAATCGGTGATAAGTTAATTCAATCGATTCTGGATTCAAAACTTCAAGAATAATTGGCTATTAGAAAGTGCATAGGTCAATAGTTGGCAGTTAGTCTAAGGGGCAAACCCTACACTGCGACCTTAGGCCTATGCACCGGATGATTGAAAAAGGTTAACTTCTTAAAAGGGTCAACAATTCTGCACTTTGCACTCTGCACCATGCACTCTTCACTTTTAAATCCTTTCTCCAATCATCTGCTCCAGTTCACCTCTTCTGTTCGGGTTAATTTTGAGCAATTGCTTGGCCGTCTCCCGAGCAGATCTCGTTTCTCCAAGTTTCAATTGTCCCAGGATTTTGACATACCACAATTCCTCACTTAAAGGGAATATTACAAGACCCTTATCCGCTATGATGGTGGATTGACCAAAATCCTCTTCTTGTTGTAATAGCAGTGCATAATTGTAAAATGCTCTGAGGTTATGTGGAGTTTTCGTACACGCTTCATGCAAATATTCCAGAGCCTTTGGAATATCTCCCTGTTCATTGTAAAGCAAACCCAACATATAAAAGGAATAGCTAAAATCAGGCTCTTTTTCGGTTACTTCCAGGTATAGTTTTTCCGCCTCCGTAACCTCTCCGGCACGATAAAGTGTCAGGGCCAGATTCATCCTCGCAGGGTTGAAGTAGTCATCAAATGCAATGGCTTTTTTGTAAGCTTTAATAGCTTTGTCCATTTCTCCCGTAGCCTCATAATGCAAGGCAAGATTTTGCTGTCCTGCAGCAAAATCGGTATTTAAAATCATATGGTCAAAATATTCCTGCTTGGCTGTTTCATAACCTTCAATTCCTTCTCCATTTATATTGCCTAAAGCAAAAAGTCTGGCAGCTGCAATCCGGACGATCCTGGATTCATCTTTGAGCAAGGGACTGATGAGGTCTTTAAAGTTGTTACCAGTCCCATTTAAAGCATTCAGCGCTTCTTTTCTTACAAGGGCAGAGGTGTCCTTGAGGAAGAGAGATAATTCATCCAGGTCATCAGCTGTGAGCCCGGCAGCAAAATAATGAACAGCAGATGCGCGTGCAATATTCGGGTATTGATGATCGCTGGCCAATTCTACCAAAGCTGCCCGATCACCGGAATGTCCCTTTAACAACAAATCCGAGAAGTGCTTCGGCCTGTCGGGGCCATATTTTTCAATGATAAAATCCCTGGCCCATTCGGCACTTTTATCATTATGGCAACCATTGCAGGCATTGGGTGTGCTGTAAAGTACAGTCTGATCCGGGCGGGGATTACGAAAGCTGTGATCCCGACGAAAATCATTGCCCATGTAATATCTGCCTGTCATATGGCAATTGATGCATTGACTGGCTTCGGTGTCCTGAATGTGAAAATGGTGAGCGGGACTATCGTAATCTTTGGTAATATGGCAGTCCAGGCAAAGGGCATTTCCCGTTTTTTTCAACTGCAGGGAATGCACATCGTGACAATCCCGACAGGAAATGTTGTTGTGATACATTTTGCTTTGGGTAAAAGAGGCCCAGACATAATCTTCATCCAGGATTTGTCCATCCGGTTCGTAAAGCGGAACGGTGATTAATTGTGGATCGTAATGGTCCAGGAAATTTCCGGAGTAGTCATACCAGGAAGTAACTTGAGACCTTCTTGAATGACAACGTGCACAATCATCAACCAACTCCTGTGACGATAGATCTGTATTCATTCTTAATTTGGGAATATTACCAGCGATCGTGTCGCCTGTCTCCTCATAATAATTCACATGAAAGC
>QQUB01000361.1 GCA_008501835.1 Bacteroidota bacterium | reverse complement strand
TTTTCCAATTGAAATCCCTCCACTGAGAGAACGGGTCGAGGACATTGTCACTTTGACCAAGCATTTCATTTCCATTTTTGCAGAAGGAGAAAACATTAAAGTAACTGATGAAGTTTTTTCTTTGCTAAAGAAATATCCTTTCCCGGGTAACACCAGAGAGTTGCGTAATTTATGCGAAAGGATGGTATTATTGAACAGAAATAGTATAATTGATCAATCCATTATTCCCCCTGAAATTAAATTCCCAAAGGGAACGGTTACCTACACGACACTTGAAAATAAATCCCTGGTAAATTTATTGGAAGAAGTGGAGCGCAATGCCATTACCCATGCATTAGAAAAAACTAATGGTAACAAAGCCAAAGCTGCTGAACTTCTTGGTATTCCAGCATCTACTTTAAAATCCAAAATGGCTAAATTTTAATATTCCCTCCAATCTGCTTACGATGAAATTTCGTCAATTGGTCGGGTTTTCGTCGATTTTTTCATTTCAGTTAGTCTTGCTTCCAAAACATTTCATCTTGCAAGGTTCGGTGTAATATGTTGATTTTCATTTACTTATGAATTTTAAGTTTTTACTGGTGCTTCTAATGTTTGTTTATGGCACTTCACTTGCTTGAAGTAACTCGATAAGACAAATATTACTTAAGTAAAAACAAATAGAATGAAAAATTTAAATGTTAAAGCTTTATTGGCGTTTTTGTTCGCAGGCATTTTGATTTTCACCTGGTCTTGTGATCCCGATCCGGAACCAACTCCTGATCCCGGAGAAAGTACGACTGAATTGTTGGCGAAAAAATTCTCATCTGCTCCTGTTTTGGATGGAGAAGTTGAAGATATGTGGAACGAATGCCAAACGCTAGTTGGTACAGCGGTAGTTCCTGATGCAGGTTCAAGGGGTAATGCCGATTTTAATGGCGATGGCTCTCCTGGTCCGGTTGGAGTTTTTGATCCGTACACAGGTGAATCCAATGATTTTAAATTACGGGCAGGAACATTCGGAAATGAGATTTTCTTCTTATTGGAATGGGATGATGCTGAAGATAGCAAAGACCGGGAGTCCTGGTATTTCGATACGGATGATAATCGTTGGAAAATGCAACATAAGTATGCCAACAATGACAATGATAAATTCTATGAGGACAAGTTTGCATTCCTCTGGGAAGCTACTGAAGTTGCCGGATTTGCTAATAACACTTGTTACGCTACTTGCCACCAGGGATTAACCGTTACTTCTCCTAGTCAAAAAGCTGCAAGACATTATACAAACAGTCCCGGTGAGATTGTTGATATGTGGCACTGGAAGCGCGTTCGTTCCACTTACGAACCTACTACAGTCGATGATCAGCAAATGATTTACAAAGAGCATACTGGAGATGCAGGACAGAATGGTAGAACCGGAGATGAAGGTTCCGCAGGTTATCACACAAACAAACAAACATTGGCATTGGATGGAACCGGGGATGACGTGAAAGTCCCTATGTACATCATTCCAGGAAAATCAGAATATTACTGGATAACGAAAGATGAAATTGCAGATGGTACCGCTAAACTTATTACTGGCGTTGCTTCCGATGGTACGCTTACTTATGATGGTGGTTCTATCAATCCTGCTGATGGTGGTTATGAAAATGGTGTTGGAAATATGCGCTTCCCTAGTGTTTGGGTAGAGAGTTTTACAGGTAGTAGAGGAGATATTGCAGTGTCTGCAGTTTACACAGGTACCGGATGGATTACTGAATTCTCCAGGAAGCTGGATACAGGTAATTCAGATGACGTCAAATTCGACGTGACAAAAGAATTTCCATTTGGCTTAGCAATTTTCAACAATTCGGCTATTGCTCACGAAATCAAAAATAATTTGCTTTTGAAGTTTGAATGAGAATAATTCTAATGTTTTAATCAATAAGACCTGTAAAACTTTTAACATCTTATTTATTGGTCTGATTAGAAAATGAGAAGACTGGGGGGCAGTAGAAACGCTGCCTCCTAGCATCCAACCTTTAGGAAAATTTTTTCATCACCTTGTGATTTTTAAAACTATTGTCATGTTAAAGCTTCAATCAATTTTTGTTCTTGTTCTTTTCTTTTTCGGACTGAGTTTCTTCTTTTTTTCCTGTGAATGGGAAGAATACGAGGTTAGCGATATCGAAATTTCAGAAGTTAGTTTTTCTGAGGATGTAATGCCCATTTTCAACCAAAGCTGTAACAGTATTGGTTGTCATAATGATACAGGAATCCCACCTGATCTGTCACCTGCCAATGCCTACCAGGATTTATTTGATACCAATATGATTGATCTTAATAATCCGGCTCAAAGTGAACTCTATGTACGAATGATTGATGTTCAGAGTCCGATGCCACTAGATGGGATTTTATCAGAAACCTTAACAAGAACTGTATTGGTTTGGATAGAGGAAGGGGCGCTCGACAACTAGAAAAGGCAAGCCTTTAAAATTTTAAATCTTTCAACTTTACAAAAAAACAATTGCGATGAAACGGTTTTATATAATATTTCTGGGCTTATTCTTTTTTATGAACTCTCCTTTAATTGCTCAAGAAGATTTATTCGATATTTTAGATCAGGAGGTTGAAGAAGAACCTGAAATTGTTGCTTATACTTTTAAATCTACCAGGATAATAAATGGTCATTCTATTGAAAGAATGCCTACAAGGCAGTTAGACTTTAGAATCAATCACAGATTTGGCCAGCTTAATGAGGGAGGTTATGCCCTTTGGGGCTTGGATAATGCCTTGATTAACTTCTCCTTTGAATACGGAATAAATGATTGGCTGATGGTTGGAGTTCGAAGAGGAACCAATAAAAAAGTATATGATGGGTGTGTAAAGTTATCTCTGTTTAGACAAACCAAAGGGGTTCAAGTATTCCCTGTTGCCATATCTTATTATGGAGATTGGTCTTTTAAAACTATTAAAGGGCTTTGATTTACCAGACATCAGGGATGCCAAATGGAGTGAAATTACTCCTCGTTTCGCCTATACTCACCAAATACTAATAGGACGAAAATTTAATGAAAAAATATCCTTGCAGCTGTCTCCTTCTTATGTGCACAGAAATTTAGTACTACCAGGAGAGAATAATGACATTTTTGGTGTTGGCATTGGGGGGCGATATAAGTTTTCAAGAAGAGTTGCCTTGATGTGGGAATTTTTCTGGGTAGATCATGTCACAGCTGATAATGTATATAATTACCCTCTTTCATTAGGCTTTGATATTGAAACCGGAGGACATGTTTTTCAGGTGTTTTTCACTAATTCCAGACCAATGGTTGAGGATGGGTTCCTTGGGGAGACAACCTCAAACTGGCTGGACGGAGGTATTTATTTTGGATTCAATATGTCCAGGGTTTTTGCAGTAGGATTGGGTAAACATTGATCCTCAGCCCATATTGCGATTTAATCATTATTTGAACACAAAAAATAAATTAACATGAAAATTAAAATATTGGTATTATTCATTTTGGTGGGAGGGTTTTATTCTAATGCACTTGCTCAAAAATTCATAACCAAGACAGGGAAAATTGAGATTTTTTCGGAAACTCCCTTATTTATTATTGATGGAGTAAACAAAAAGGTTGCCAGTATTCTTAATACTGAAAATGGCGAAGTAGTCGCCTCCACACTTGTACGTTCTTTCAGGTTTGAAGAAGCTTTGGTAGAAGAGCATTTCAATGAAAATTACCTGGAACCTCACAAATTTCCAAAATCAACCTTTAAAGGGCGGATTTCAGATTACCAAATCGTTGATTTTTCAAAAAATGGCACCTATGATATCACAATTACAGGTGAATTGACCATTCATGGAATTACAAAAGTCATCACAGAACCAGCAAAATTAATCATTTCAGATGAAGGTATTACTGCACACTGTGAGTTTGATGTATCTCTTAAAGCCTATGAAGTAAAAATTGAAAAGGCATATACGAAAGCTATTAAGGACGATATTTTAATAAAAATTCACTTTGAATATAAACCGTATTCCAAATCATAATAAAAACTGCCCAATGGGAAACATTCTTGTATTCCAGGTTTTGGTAGTAAGGGTATGATTAAATTTATCTATTCTTCCTCTTGAAATTGAATAACATTTTTAAACATACCCTAATTTGATTTTTTGGAAAAA
>QQUB01000200.1 GCA_008501835.1 Bacteroidota bacterium | reverse complement strand
ATCTTACCATTATAATAGACATATACACCGTCAAGACTGTCAATTTTAGCACCTACTTCCGGAGGGCTGATTATTTTTTCAGTTTTGGGAAACAAAAAACCCAAACCCACCAGAATTAAGACCCCAAAAGCAAAGAAGTAGTTTCTCATAAGTGTGTTGACAGAGTTTGGTTCAAATTGTTCAATGTGTTTAAATAGTTCAAGTTGTTTGGGTGCGTTCTCTGTGCCCCCGGGACTACTCAGTGTACTCTGTGGTTCATAAGATTTACTTCAGTCCGGTTCTGAGAATGTTCAAACTATTTTTGCACTTGAATGAACTAAAACAATAAAAGATACAGGCTCAGGTATTTACATTTGAGTAATCCATTCGCTCCACGATCCCGGGTACAGTTTGGCCATACCGAATCCTGCGTAATCAAAGGCAAGGATGTTATGGCAGGCAGTTACGCCGGATCCGCAATAGAAAACGACCAGATCACCGGGTTTGCCTCCGGTTGCTTTTTCAAATCTGTCCCAAAGCCAGTCCGGGGATTTGAGGGTCATGTCTTCATCCAGGTTTTCAGGGAAGGGGAGATTAATCGCACCATCAATGTGCCCGGCAACAGGATCGATTGGTTCCACTTCACCGCGATAACGAGGAGCTGCTCTGGAATCCACCAATGAAAAGATCAGGTCGTGTTGAATACTTTTGACATCGTCTGCGTTGACCACCATTTCCTCATTGAGGGAAGGTTTGAAGATACGGCCATTGCTTTTTGGAATTAAATTATCCACAGGGTATGCCTGGTTGACCCAGAATTGCCATCCGCCGTTAAGGACAGCAGCCGATTTATGTCCAAGCCAATGCAGCATCCACCAAAGTCTGGCGGCGATGGCCCCACCTTTATCATCATAAACCACGACCTGCACCCCTTCTTCGATGCCCCAGGAGGAAAGCCGCGCCGAAAAAGTGTCGATATCAGGCAGGGGGTGCCGCCCTGTTTTGCCGGCAATGATCGGACCGGAAAGGTCCTCATCAAGGTGGGCGTAAATAGCTCCGGGGATATGGCTGTTGTGATAACTTCTGCGCCCTTCCTCCGTATCTGCAAGAGAGTGGCGACAATCGATGATCACCCAATCACTGGCTTCCAGGTGGGCATGAAGGTCATCAGCATTGATTATGTTTGTAAACATAAAGTTTAAAAATTGAGTTAATAAACCTACTTTAGCGTGATTTTCTTAAAAAAATCAATGAATTCACTGCTGCCCTAAAATTAACCAATCGTACTTAAAACACATTGGTAATGAGTAAGAATTTGAGTCGTTTTATATTGAAATTGTTTGGATGGGAAGTGAATTTCGATGTTCAGCCTATTCCTGATAAATTTATCCTCGCTGTAGTGCCGCATACATCCAACTGGGATTTCTTCCTCGGACTGTTTACAAGGGGTGTTATGGGAACCGATTCTAAATACATTGGTAAAAAATCTTTGTTTCGCTGGCCCTTCGGTCCCGTTTTTCGGTGGCTCGGCGGATACCCTGTTGATCGGAGTAAAAACAGCAACTTTGTGGATTCAGTGGTCGATATCTTTAACAGTAAAGAAAAGTTCAGTATAGCCCTGGCTCCAGAAGGTACCCGAAAGAAGGTCGACAAACTCAAAACGGGATTTTATTACATTGCCAAAGGAGCTCATATCCCCATAATATTGGTCAGATTTGATTATCAAAACAGAGAAGTTACTTTTTCGGATCCCTTTTTTACTACCGATGATAAGGAAGCCGATTTCAAATTTATTGATGATCACTTCCGGGGAACCCTTGGGAAAATCCCTGAAAACAGTTATTTGTATGGAGAGTGACAAAATAGCTTCCGGGTCCTATTAAACAATTTCGTTTCCAAAAGGTCTATAATCTGTAAAAATCAAAGGGATTCTCTTTGACTTAAACTTCATTTCCTTAACTCATCGGTAATAGGTTTATCCTGCCGAACAATTAAACACCTTGTATATGAACTTTAAATTTGTACACACTTTACCAATTTTATTATTAGCTGCTTTTATACTGGCATTCTCCAATGGCCCTGCCGGTGGAGATGGCGGTAATGGTCCAAGAATGCAGGATCGTTCTGGTAGCCCTTATGCACATTCCCAGGGACCAAATTGTGCTGCCTGCCACAATAACGGTTCTTTTAATCCTGGTTTGACCATTGAATTGCTGGAAGATGGCAATGCCGTAGCTGAATATGTTCCTGGCCAGACCTATACTTTAAGGTATACCGTAGAGGCCAATGCCGGTTCTCCCAATAAATATGGTGTGCAGTCAGTTGTGCTTACGACCAGTGATGATGCCAATGCGGGAACTTTTGGAGATGCTCCATCCGGTACGCGAGTAGCTCCGATTGATGACAGGAGTTATTTTGAACATTCAACAGGAAGTAATGATAATACCTTTGAAATTGAGTGGACAGCTCCGGAAGAAGAGCTTGGAGATATAACTATCTACGCGTCAGGAATTGCTGCCAATGGCAATGGTACGAATGGTGGCGATAATGGAACGGCTGCGACTTTAACGGTTGCACAAACCATTAATGTCAGTTCCTCCTCACTACCAGAGCTGTTGCCAATTGATGTGACAATATTCCCCAATCCGGTTAAAAATGTCCTCAATCTTGAATTAAAAAGTTCCATTCAGGGAACCTACCAGATGGATATTCTCGATATTCAGGGGACCGTTTTGGCTTCCAGCCAAATAGCTTTGGATTTCGAAACCAACCGGATAAGTGAAAATGTGAACCATCTTTCTCCGGGAATTTACCTGGTCAGGATTACTGATGGCCAAAAGCTCGTTACCGGTAAAATGATTAAACAGTAAAACGTTGGTTTTTGGAAAATTGTTAAAGAATAAAATGGGGCCTTCCGGAAAGGAAGGTCCCATTTTCAATTATGGCCATCATATGCCAGAGGCTCAACGATTTGTGAAAATAGTGACGTATTTCACATAAAAAAGAAGGGTCTTATTCCTACCTTTGCGTTCCGAATTATTCACCATTAAAATTTATGTTTATGAAATTGATAAATGTGTTCTTTTTGGCCTTTGCGATAATGGCTTTTGGCGCATCCTGTAATAACGCTGCACAAACAAAAGCAGATCCGGCAGAACAACAGACAGCAGAACAGAATCTTTGGGACAGCATGATGGTTACCCACGATGAAGTGATGCCTATGATGACAAGTATTGAAAAGATCAAACAGATCCTTAATGAACAAAAGGAAACTGTTACGGGAGAAGATGAAAAGTCAATTATTAAAGTTGCTTTGAGTGATCTTAATTCTGCAGACGAAGCCATGTGGACCTGGATGAATGACCTTCAAAAGCTGGAGGATTTGAGAAAGGACAAATCACATGATGAAATAATGACTTATTTGAATGAGCAAAATGATGCCATCTCTCAGGTACAGCATGATATCAATAAAAGTATCCTGAACGGAGAAAAGGCTATTGCATCCCTGAAAGTTGAGGTTAAGAAATAATCTTTCGACCATGAAGAACTTTTTCTTGATCCTGGTGGCAGTTCTGTTCTTTCATGCCTGTGACTTTGGCATGGGGGCATCTTCTTTGCCGAGACTGGGACAACATAAAATCGATAAAGAGACTGGAGATACCACTTACCATACCATACCTGACTTTCAATTTATCAACCAGGATAGTATGGAGGTGACCAATGAAACCTTTAAAGGTAAAGTATATATTGTCGATTTCTTTTTTACTTCTTGTCCGACCATCTGCCCGAAAACAGCACAACAGATGTTACGGCTGTATAAAAGATATGAAGATGATGACCGGGTATCACTTTTGGCGCATTCCATTGATACTAAAAGAGACACAGTTGCTCGTTTGAAAGAATATGCCAACAGCCTGGAAGTAAGTGCACCAAAATGGCACTTTGTTACAGGCAACAAGGCGGAGATTTATGAAATCGCCGATGACTATATGAGTATTGCGATCGAAGATCCTGATGCTCCGGGTGGTTTTGACCACAGCGGTTGGTTTATCCTGATAGATGAGAATCGCTACATCCGTTCTTTTTGCAATGGGACAGATCCCGAGTCTGTAGACAAGTTTATGAAAGATATTGACTGGTTATTAGAAAATATGTAACCAGCTGTAAAAAGCCAT
>QQUB01000776.1 GCA_008501835.1 Bacteroidota bacterium | reverse complement strand
TGAATTCGGAAGCTCCAACTGGTCCGTGGAAACCCACAAGATCTGTTTTGAGATAAAATGCATTGAGCAAAGAAGTAACATCGCTGTAACCGATAAAGGCTTTTGGATGCTTTTTGATGCGATTGTAATTGATATAAGGTAACAAACGGGTACATCCATATCCGCCCCGGGCACACCAGATACCGGCCACCTGATCATCGGTGAACATGGTATGAAGGTCTAAAAGTCGCTCAAGATCAGTTCCTGCATTGAAACCGCGTTTGGCACGAATATTTTGAGAAAGCTTTACTTTGAACCCCAGGGACTCAACATTGGTAACAGCCTTTTCCAGCGCTTCATCTGAAATGTAACTTCCGGGAGTGATCATCCCAATAGTATCTCCCTTTTGGAGTTTTTTAGGTTTGAGCCCTTTTTTGTATTTGTTGCGGGTGTTGGATGCAAAAACCTGTCCTGGATTAAGGAAACTGCCGGCGATGAGGGCCGCTGCTATTTTCTTTCCAAATTGTCTTCTTTGCATAGTGGTATTTTTTGTGCGTAAAAATATAGTTTACGCAGAAAATTGAGGATTTTTTTGATACAGATATTTAAATATTAACAAGGTGCCAAATTATTTCCATTCTTCCAGCCTTGCCTCAACCCGGAAGTTCTGATATTAAGGTTATTTATTTATCAAGTTGCGGGTTACAGGTTTCGAGTTGCGTGTTATCAATAAAATGCATAATTGACTTGTTTTCCTTTTGAAAGTTATGCTGGAATAATCAAAAACTATTTGCGATGATCAAACTCGCAACACGTAACACGGAACTCGTAACTCTGACGACTTGTGAAAAATCTAGGATTCGGTGACAAAAATCTTTCTTCCAGAGATAATACCCATCAAAATAAACAGGACATTTGTCGATAAAAATGAGTGGAAGGTTTTTTCCATTTCTATTTTTAAGCCGCATTAGAACACCAAAAAAATTCCAATTTTATGCAAGTACAAATCGAGGCGCGAAATCTCACCAAAGATTTTGAAGAACTCCGGGCGGTAGATGATCTGAGTTTTGATGTAAAGGCCGGAGAAATTTTTGGTTTGCTGGGACCAAACGGTGCCGGGAAAACCACCACTCTAAGAATGCTGTCCGGATTATTGACTCCTTCCTCCGGAGAAGCTTTTATCAATGGGCATTCGATGTCAAATCAAAAGATTGAAGCCCGCAAATCTCTGGGTTTCCTGACAGGAGAAATGGATCTGTACCGAAGATTGAAACCCCTGGAGCTTTTAAAGTATTTCGGTAATCTGTACGAAGTGCCTGAAAAAGAACTCGATGAGCGCATCAATCATCTGGCAGATGTATTTGGCATTAATGATTTTAAAGATCGTTATTGTGAAAAACTCTCAACCGGGCAAAAACAAAGGGTTTCTATCGTTCGTACCCTGGTTCATGACCCTCAGGTGGTGATCCTCGACGAACCTACCACGGGACTGGATATCATGGCCAGTGAATTTATTCTTCAGTTTATCCGTAAAATGGCCAAGGAAGAAGGCAAAACGGTCATCTTTTCCACCCACCATCTCAATGAAGTCGAAAGACTCTGCGATAGAATTGCCATCATCCATGAAGGCAAGCTGAAGCATTACGGTACTATGCAGGAAGCGAAAAGTATCACCCAACGGGAAAATCTCGCTGATGCATTTTTTAACCTGGTAACGGAGGCCTAGGGAAAATTAATCAAGGTTACCTTGTCAAAGGAACTAGAGTTTCATAATTATTTCAGACTAATCTCCGCGGTCCTCTGCGGTATAGCTTTAAATATTTGCATCTGGAATAAAATGTTGAATTGAAAGTAATTCTGTTCCTAATCTCAAATTTACCACATCAAACTTTAAAACCACATCATGAGAAATAATATCATTTCAACCATTTTCAAAAAAGAACTCAGGGAGGTCCTGCGGGACAAGCGTATGATCTACCTGATCATTTTATTACCATTTTTCACTTATCCTGTATTGTTCACCCTTATTGGGAAAGTCGGTCAGAACCAGCAGGAAAAAATAAGGGATGACAAAGTTACCCTGCTTGTCAATCCTGAATCAGCTGAACTGCCTATTGTGAAAACGCTGGAGGCGATGCTAAACCTGGAAGTGGAACCATTGAGTTTTACAAAAGACATGATCGATACCATGTCGACAGCCATTGGAGTGCAAATTGATCAGAAGCCTGATTCCAATGGAGATCTGAGCATTGCCATTTATTTTGATGAATCCAAGGATTTGTTAAATGCCCGGAAACATCAGGTGGTAGGTGTTATAAAAGCTTATGAAAAACAAGTGGTACAACAACGGCTCGCACAGCAGGAACTGCCACCGGAATTTATTGATCCCGTTCTTTTGGAAGAAGTCAATATGGCTTCGGATGAACAAATAGCCGGAAAGATATTAGGGTCATTCCTGCCTATGCTTTTGTTGATTTTCATTTTTGTCGGTTGTATTTACATTGCTATTGACATCACCTCCGGGGAAAAAGAAAGAAAGACGCTTCAAAGTCTTTTTACGGCTCCTATTCATGTTCCTGAGATCATTGCAGGGAAATTTCTCGCCGTATTTTGTGTTGGTCTGGTTTCCGCCTTAATGAATGTATTGAGTTTGATGGTAGCCATGCTTATACAGGTAAGATTAATGGGAGGGGCGGATGCTATGGGGACTTTTGCTATAAGTATCTCTACGGAAGGCTGGTTGTGGATTGGCCTGATCGTATTCCTGACTACTATTTTCCTTGCAGCGCTTACCCTGGCGGTTGTTCAATTGGCAAATTCCTATAAAGAAGCCCAGAGTTATGTGTCACCGTTGATGATGGTGGTTATCATTCCTGCAGTTCTTTCCCAAATGCCGGGAATGGAATTAACGATGAGTACGGCTATGATCCCGATGCTGAATATTGCTTTGGCTCTGGGGGCTGTGCTCAAGGGGACTTATGATATAGTATTGATTGGGGCAGTAGCAGCTTCTGTAGTGGTTTACGCTGCTTTGTCGTTGTGGCTTGCTTCAAAGGTGTTTAGAAACGAAAATGTAACGACCGGGCAGAAGGTGAGTTTGAAGAAGTTGTTTGGATAAGAAGTGCTCCCCAGCCTTGCCTTTAAGATAGACAAGGCTGGGGATTTTTTTGAAATTGACTACTTTTGCAGAAGCCAAATTCCCAAAGTTTGGCACTCTTATTTTCTTAAAAATTTATCAAATGAAAACGTTAACAACCTTTCTCTTTATTTCTATTTTATTTTTATTTGGATGCAAATCAATTACCGTCAACCCTGAGGAGGATTTAGCACAGACTTTAGCCTACCTGGAACAATTAGAGTTGTATCAATATGATTTAATTTTTGAAGGGCGTCAAGGTGGGGTAGAAGATAAGGCTCTTTTTTCATGTTTATTTGATCACACGAGTGAGGATACCCTGGTCGGAACACGTTTCAGGTTTGAGGTAGATTCTTTTCTTTTCGCATTTAACGGCGAAGTCCTTTTTGAAAAACTGCATGAGGAAAAAATACTATTACAGGACCAAACTCCTTCTGCACTTACACTGAATTCTAATTTGGCAATGTATATGTCGCCGAATTTTTTGATGAACTTCATTGATGAAATAATCAATAACCCACAAACTGAGGTACAGATTGTGGGTGAGGAAAATATTGGTGGAACACAAACTAAAAAAATTAAAATTATTCTAAATGAGTTTTTAATTCGGCCTTACAGAGATACTATCGTGACTAAAGGTGTCCAAAACATTTATGAATTAGCTATTGATGAAAAAACAAAAGCACCTGTTCAGTTTACTGTTTATTTTGCTGATGGTGGTTTTGATAAAGGAACATTTACTAACCTAAAAGTATTGGAAAACGTTGATCCTGATCAATGGGAAATTACTGATGTTCCCATGGATTTTATCAGCATGTCCTGGGAGGAATATTGGACAATTAGGAGGGCTAAACAAGAGGCTCTGGTTGGAAAACATGCTCCTGATTTCATACTGCTTGATTTAGAGGGTAAGTCGTTTCAGCTGAGTAAATTAATTGGCCAACCGGTATTACTCGAATTTTGGTTCCCTAACTGTGGACCTTGTGTCGCAGCAGTTCCTGAGGTGAACGAAATTGCTGATTTATATAAGGCCAAAGGATTGAAAGTAGCGGCAGTAGAATTTTCAGAAGTAAAAGAGAAATACATTCTGGATTACATTATGAAGAACGGCATGGAAACACCTACACTTGTTAAAGGCAAGGAAGTTGCTGTCAATTACGGTATTTCAGGTGGGCCGACATTCGTATTGTTGAATAAGAAGCATGAAGTTGTCTATGTCAGATTAGGTTTGGATATGGGTGGATTGATACCTATGATTGAGGAAGTGCTATAATTGAGGCTAGCGAATTTAGGGTGTAACTTCAGTGTTGAATGTCGTCAACTGTAGCCAAGTGAATAATTTTTAAATAGCCCTGTGCTTTAGCGCAGGGCATGATCAAAAGAAACTCGAACAGGCCTTTAGGCCTTTTGTCCCGCAAGAAGAAAGGGCTGAAGCCCTGTATTTTCCCGGTGTTTTTTTACACCGTGCTGAAGCACGGTGCAATTGAATTTCTCCAATGGTTCCCTTAAGTTGACAAAATTCAACTTCATAGTTACGCCCTAAATTTTAAATAACTTTCCTTTTTAAGGATTTGCGGATAAAAAACTTTTTGTAAATAAATTGATGATAAATTTAAAATTAATCATTTTTTTAATTATATTTGCACTGGGTGAAAAATGTGTCATTTTCCCCTATTTAAAACTCTTTAAACTAAACATTTTACGTATGAGAATTAAAATTTTTACGCTCTCTTTGGCAGCTGTATTATTACTGGGAGTCCAGCTGTCTGCCCAAAAAGTAAAGAATGAAAGATTTACCGTTGCTTACACCCAGCTCCCCAGCAATCCACTGGATAACGAATTTACTACCTACAGGGTTAACCTTTATGGTAGTGGATACATTCACGGCCATTCCATTTTTGAAAGCGGCAAGATCACCAGGCAAAGTGCGATGAATAAAATAAACCTGGGAGGATTCAAAAAAGTAACCGGAAATGCTCACGTCAGGGTCCAGATATCAGTAGGAAATGCCCGGACGGTTAAAAATGAAGTTGGGAAAAAGGTGACCGAGAAAAAATCCAAAGACGGAAAGGTTACCAAAACAACCAGTTACTTCATGCAGTATCACTATTACATGCCGGTGAGCTACAGGGTTTATGATTATCACGGAAACCTTATCCACGAAGCTCAGATTACTAACCTTGAAAATGTGGAACAAATCAAAGGAAGTTCTTTCAATACTTACTCCAAAGCCTACGAAGACTGGAAAAAACGTAGGTTGAATACATTGAACAACAGTGCTGCTTCCTACGTCAGAAATGCTATGAATAGCGTTAATGCAAGTGTAAATTACCGCTATGGCTACCCACATAGAAGTGAAAGAGAAGAGATCAAGATTGTGAAAAAGCATTCTTCTGAAGATGATTTCGTCAAAGCCTATGAAACTACGAATGCGGCATTTGCCAAAGTGAAAGCAGATGCTCCGATGGAAACTATTGCAGCAGATCTTCAGCCGGCCATCGACTTTTGGATGGGGTATGATAAATATCCTGCCGATGACCGTAAACTCAAAAGGGTACGTTATGCATGCCTGTTCAACCTGACCACAGTTTATTATTGGATGGATGATATGGAAAATGCGAATAAATACGCGACCGAATGCCTGAAAATTGATTATAAAGAAGGTGGGGTGAAAAGGTATGTGGACAAGATCAGGAGAATGAAGCAGTCCTTTCAGGAGAATGGAGTGGATAGCCGTCACTTCTTCATAGATGTGGAAGCTGCAGCGGCACCATCCAATAATGTGGAAGTTGCTGCTCCGGAAGAAGAAGAAGCTAATAATGCGAGTATGACCGGTAACCTTGTTTTGGCGGATGGCACAGCCATTGAGGGTGATGTTGTGGTAAACACAGAGGATGGAAGCGATCTCGTTTTCGGGCCAAAAGGTAATGTTGTTTTCAATTATAAGGCAGACGGAAAGGATGTGTCCAACAGCCTGAATCCTGCAGAAATTCAAAGCTTCTCTTTCAACGGACGTTCCTTCAAGGTGATGGATTTCACCCCAGGTGCTAAAGGCAATAAAACTTCCGGAAAGCATATTCTGGAAGTGATTTATGATTCTCCTCGAATCCAGTTGTTCAAATATTATCCATACGATGATCAGTTGGGGGACAAAAAGGTAGAATTTGCCTTGCTGAAGAAAAATGAACCGGCACCTACTTCAACCTCAAGTACTCCATTCCTGCTTTTCAAAAAAGGATTGGCCAAATATTTCGAAGATTGTGCCGATCTTTCTGAACTGGCAGCTGCAGGGGAGATCGCTCATACGGAAGAGGGCCTTGTTCAGGCAGCTCGTATTTACGCAGAGGTTTGTGAAGAAAGACCGTAAGAAATGTAAAATGCAAAATTAAAAATGTAAAAGGATCCCGGCCGTTGTCTTTGAAGACATCGGCCGGGATTTTTTTTTGCATAAAAGGTATTTCCTTACCTTTGCGAAACGAACAGTCATTCGTGTTTATCCAGCTTGGTTGAATTTTGATTTAAAACCCAGTGAACCCTGTGCCTTCCCAGTGGCCTCTGTGGTTAAACAGTGGATTATAATCTGAATTTTTCCAGGCACCTAACCAATTATTCAATGAAGTTACAACACTATATCCAGGGTCAATGGACAGACCATACCGGCGATGGAATTCCACAATTTAACGCAATCACCGGTGAACTCATCGGAACTTCCTCCACAGAAGGAGTCGATTTTGGAGCCGTGATGGATTACGGTAGAAAAGTCGGTGGGAAAGCCTTGAGGGGAATGACCTTTTACGAACGTGGATTGATGCTCAAAAAACTGGCACTTCACCTTCACGGAATGCGTAAGAAATATTATCCCACAAGTTATAAAACAGGTGCTACCAGAACAGACAGCTGGATTGATATCGATGGGGGAATTGGTACATTGTTTGCCTATGCCAGTTTGAGAAGGCAGTTTCCCAATAGTAAAGTTTATGTGGATGGTGAAATGGCCAATTTGTCAAAAGAAGGGACCTTCATCGGTCATCACATCATGACTCCCCGGCAGGGAGTGGCAGTTCATATCAATGCATTTAATTTCCCGATCTGGGGTATGTTGGAAAAGATATCTGTCAATTTGCTGGCTGGTATGCCTGCCGTTGTTAAACCTTCGGAACTTTCTTCCTTTTTGACGGAAGCCATGGTGCGAGATATCATTGAATCGGGTATTTTACCGAAAGGTTCTCTGCAGTTGTTGCAGGGTAGTGGAGTGGGTATTCTGGATGGTGTTGAAACACAGGATGTAGTTACTTTTACAGGTTCTGCTTCGACAGGAAAGATGCTAAAAGCTTATCCAAGGTTGACCGAACAAGGTGTTTCATTCAATATGGAAGCTGATAGTTTGAACGCAGCAGTTCTTGGTAAAGATGCCGTTCCTGGTACGCCCGAGTTTGATTTATTCATCAAAGAAATTCGCAATGAAATGACCATCAAGTGTGGACAGAAATGTACTGCCATCCGTCGGATCATTGTGCCTGAAGAACTTGTCGGTTCCGTAGAGGATGCTTTGCGCAAATCATTGGCTAAAACGACCATTGGTGATCCTCAGGTGGAAGGAGTTCGTATGGGAGCTTTGGTTTCCAAATCCCAGCAAAAAACGGTTAGGGAAAAGGTAGATTTATTGAGCCAAAGTTGCGATGTTTTGATTGGCGACCCGGATAATTTTGAGGTGGTTGGTGCAGATAAAAATAATGGTGCCTTTTTCACTCCGATCGTATTTTTTAATGATGATCCATTCAATAAGCAGGACTCTCATAATGTAGAGGCCTTTGGACCAGTGAGCACCATTATGCCATACAAAGACCTTTCGGAAGCCATTGAGCTGGCAAATATGGGGAAAGGTTCTCTCGTAAGTACCATCTGTACTTTTGATGAGAACATTGCCACAGATTATGTGGTAGAATCAGCGGCATGGCACGGAAGGATTCACATGTTAAATCGTGAGAGTGCTCCGGAGAGTACAGGCCATGGTTCTGTTATGCCATTGCTGGCTCACGGTGGTCCGGGAAGAGCCGGTGGAGGAGAAGAATTGGGAGGTGTTCGCGGGGTAAAACATTACTTGCAACGTACAGCTATCCAGGGTCACCCGACAATGGTTTCTGCTGTGACCGGTGTTTATCAATATGGCGGCAAATACAAAGAAAAACCAGTGCATCCTTTCCGCAAACATTTTGAAGAACTGGAGATCGGCGAAACGGTCATCACTCATAAACACACGGTTACTGAAAGTGATATTACCAACTTCGCCAATGTAAGCGGGGACAACTTCTATGCTCATATGGATGCTACTTCCCTGGATGGAACCATTTTTGAGCAAAGAGTTGCGCATGGTTATTTTGTGTTGTCAAAAGCTGCAGGATTATTCGTTGAGCCTAAAAAGGGACCGGTCCTGCTGAATTATGGTATTGAAGACTGTCGATTTACCAAACCCGTTTACCCGGGCATGACGATCGGTGTAAGATTCACCGTAAAAGAAAAGATCGCACAGGAAAAGAAAGATGATGAAGATTTCCGCAAAGGAATCGTAAAGTTCCTGGTAGATGTCTATGACGAAACCGGAGAGACCGTAGCAATTGCGACTATTCTGACGATGGTGAAAATGCTTGCAGACTAAATATGGCCTAACCACAGGGTACACAGGGATAAGTTATTCTTGAACAAACCTCTGTGTCCTCTGTACCTTAAATCCTGGTCAATCCCGGCCAATCCCGTAAATCCAGGTCAATTCCGGAAATCGTGGTCAATCGTGGCCAATCCCGTAAATCCAGGTCATGCTTTCGACTGATCCGCCTTAGTCATATAGATCCGACCAATGGCCCTTTTCTTATTCAGAGGGTCCTTGATCATTTCCTGCCAGTGACCTTCAAGTGTTGATTCAAAAATACTTCGGGTATAGAGGAATTGATACCTCCTGAGTTTGGATGGAGTTTGGAATTCTGTGTCCTTATCGGCTGTGGGGTCCGGGATCTCTTCCAGGTACATGGACCTGTCTTCATAGATCCGGCCTTTGAATTCTCTGGTAATGACATCCCCGTTTTTTTGGTGGATATAGGTGCGGCCGGTGACACGGTGGCCTTTGGCTTCAATATACAATTCAAATTTATCTCCGGCTTTTTTATCATAACCGCCCCAGGTGATGGTTCCTTCCCATTTACCTTTTAGTCCTTTTTGGGCACTTAGCGTTAGTACTGGTAGTAGAAAAAGAACCAGCAAGGTCGTTTTAATTTTCATAGCAAGAAAAGGTAGTTTTTCGTAAAAATAAGACTTCCGTGGGTAGATGCCAAATTTATCATTTTTGGTGTGATGAGAATTAAGGGAATATGGAAACAAGGGAAAAAGGGAAAAAAGTGCTCGTTCTTTTAAATGTTAAATCGGTTTAAGGGGTGTAAAGTATTCAAATAGTTCAAGGTTAAAAGTATCCCTTTTGGTGGTTACATTTTTTGAACGGCTTTCTTTAACTAAAATCGTAAATCGTCTACCGTATGTCGTCAGCCGTTAATCTCTGCTGACTGAGGACTCTTTGCCACTAGAAAAAAGAATAACCTGAAAATTCCTAATCAATCTAATTACCGCTAGCCCTCTCTTAGCGCCCCTGGCGATTCCTGGCGAACTTTGCGGTTAAATCATTTTCCATTAATGAATAATTAAATCTTGCCCGAGCTCAACAGATCCGGTACCACATCTTCCAAACCATTATTTTGAACAAATATACAGTTTGTCAACCCGCTGAACATTTCGTCTATTTTTTCGGCATGGGCAGCTTCCTCTCCAGGTTCGCTGTTTTTTAAACCCAGAAAAACTAAATCGGCCTCTTTGCTTTCACTATGTAGTGTTTCGGTGAAACTTGAGTTATTTGATTTAACCTGAATCTTGACGTCTGCAACAATCCGCGCCTGGGGTAATATTTTCTTGATGTATTCAGTCATTTGTTGCTGTTCCACTTCACTGTTTACAATGGAACGAATAGTAATTTGAGCTTTAGAGGAATCTTTATTCAATTTGAGCAGGTAAGCACAAAGCAACATCAGGTCTCCGTTTCTTTGTTTACCTCCCCACCAGATATCTATTTTTTTGAAGGTGATTTCCGCTTCGGGCTGAAGTTTTATCAGTAGAATGTTTTTACCGGAAACACTCAACCTTCGGATGATATTAAGGGTGTTGACCTTTCCTTGTTCATCTTCTGACCAACCAAAAACAATGGTATTGGTTTTAAAACCAGCAATACCGTGAGCTTTGGCCACATACAATATACCTGAATGCAGGTCGTCGACAATATTGGCTTCACAAAAGGCCTGCAGACCGTGGGATGCCAGCTCCTGATTCATGGTTTTTATGGCTTCGTGTTTGTCTTTTAAGCTGGGGCTGTTATGTTTAAACAACAGTTTGGCAACAGAAACCACCCCGTAATTTTGACCAAGGGAAGTAGCCAGTTTTACCTGAGGTATTCTGGTGTTAATATCGTTTACAAAAAGTAACATCAAGGGACGCCAGTTTCGTTTGTGAATTTTTCTTTGACTGACCTTCAACAGTGAAAGTCTTGCCAGCTTTAGCCAGAATCCGGCGGCGACATCTCCCCATTGTTGTTCAAGGGAGCGTGTGAACAGGAATACGAGTAATGCACCCTCCAGCAAAAATGCCAGCAAACAGGCAAGGGGACTGATGAGGTACATGACCACAATGGCTCCAAGCGCACCGATCAGGGAAACATACCAGGGCACTTTTATCTTTGGTCGGTAAGACGGTTCAGCAACCAGCGTTTCAATGGCAGCACTGAGTTGGACGGCTACATAAAGGGTAAGAAATAACACAGAAACGAACTTGGCAACCGTATTCAATTCTCCAAGAGCAACCGCCAGCAGTGCTATTCCTCCACTGACCCAGGTGGCAACTTTTGGTTGGCCGTTATTGGATAATTTGGATAAAAATTTTGGGGCCAGTCCGTCCATCGAAAGAGCCTGTAAAACCCTTGGTCCTCCAAGGATACTCCCGAAAGCGGAGGAAAGAATTGCTCCCCAGACTGCCGGGTAAATAAAAATACTACCAAATAATGCCACACGGGTCCAGATTGAAACTCCTGCATCAGGATCTGCTAGTTCCTCAACAGTCAGGGCAGCAGCAACCGACAAAAACAATGGGATAATGATGTAAACTATGCCTCCGGATAATACAGCTCCTATTGTACCACGGGGAATAGATTTCCGGGGATTTTTTAAATCTCCGCTCATACCTATCCCCGCAGCAAAACCAGTTACAGCAGGAAAGAATACGGCAAATACATACCAAAAACCTTCCGGCGCAGTTCGGTAAGTAGGTGTCCATTCCGGTGCTCTGAATCCCTTCAGAGAAATCCCGATGATTAAGGCGAGAATTGATAAGGCGACCAGAATCATGATGGGAACCTGGGCTTTTAAAACCAGGGCAGCACTTCGACCGGAGAGTAAGGTTACGAGAATGATGATAACCGCAGCGAATAATTGAATGCTGTAGGAAGGTAAAATGCCCCAGGATTCAGGCCATAGGATAAGTATGGCTTCTGCCAGGCCAAAACTGTAGAAAGTGACACTCAACGTACGACACAGGTAAAGCGGGATGCCTATCGCTCCTCCCGGCTCCAGGCCTAAACTTCGTGAAATGAGATAATACTCTCCACCAACACCTACCTGAATATTCGTGGCTATTGCTGATGCACTCAGCCCTGTAATAAAAGTGATCGAGGTAGCCATCAGTACGATCAGGAGAGTCATGCCCAAACCAACGTTCCCCACAACCCAGCCAAACCTCAAATACATAACCAATCCAAGAATGGTCAATAAACTAGGCAAATAAACACCCAGGAAGGTGCCAAATTTGGGTGCTGTTGCGGCAGTGTTGGTCGACATCGTTTTGTTCGGTTAATCTGAAAATAATCCTTAAATATAAAAGGGCAGGACAAGAAATACTATTTTTCCAAAAAAATAGTATTTCTACAAATCATTCCAGCATTTTAGCATTCAAGCATTATTTCTCTCCCTTATACTTTTCCCATCTCCTGTTTTCCCTTTTTAAAAGTGAGCTGAATTTTGCAGGAATGTCCATTTCAAAGGAAAGTATTTCCTTTATTGAAGGGTGAAAAAATTTCACTCCGGTTGAACTGAGGAACAGACCTTTTCCCTTGAAAACCTCTCCCTTGGTTCCATATAGTTTATCACCCATAATGGGAAATCCTGCTTCAGAAAGGTGAATGCGCAATTGATGAGTTCTACCGGTATGAGGATGGAGTTTTACCAGGGAAAGTGATTCGTTCCGCAGGGATGGCACAGTTTCAAGTGTACCGAAGGTGGTATGAGCAAATTTTCCTTCGATTTTAGATTTCCATTCGCCGGTATCGTCTGGTTTGCCTATCACAACAGCATGGTATATCTTTTGAATGGTTTTATCTTCAAATTGTTTTCCCAGGCTCACTTGTGCCAGTTTGGTTTTGGCAATCAACAGCAGACCGGAGGTGGAAGCATCAAGTCTGTGAACCGGTTTGGGCCAGTTTAAGGCATCTGGTTCCTTAGTTTCTTTAAGATTGTAAAGCAGTGCATTCTGAATGGTTTTAAACTGGTTGCCGCTGGTTGGAATTCCCGCAGGTTTGATAATTACCGCCAGATGTTCATCTTCATAGATTATTTCCAACTGTAATTGATAATCTTTTGGAGGGCTACTCTCATCTTTGAATAAGATGATCTCATCTCCCGGGCGCACAAGATAACCTGTCGTAGATGGCTTCCCATTAACAGTGATCAACTCCCGTTTAATGGCCTTTTTTATGCCTTTGTTGGAAGGGATGAAATTGCTGAAAATTTCCTTGGCGTAATATTGCAAACGAGATAGGTCAGCAGATTCAGGAACGATATGGCCGGAAATTTTTTCTATGGCTTAATTTTCAATTTTTAAAATTTGGAAAAAAATAGTTCAGAAATAAAAAACCTGGTATTCCAATTACTGCCATCCAAAATATTGTTATTTGCTCTTGACTTATACACGGAGGGCAAGGAGTTCCCGGTAAGCAAGGTTCGCAATTAATAAGAGCTTTTTCATAGAAGAAGAGTACAATGCAAACCGCTTCATATGCTAAAAAGTAATACCATGGTTTTAGGTTTTTCATTAAGGAATAAATTTCTTTAGATCTCTAAGGGAAAAAACCAAGTTCTGTAAGGCTACGTTCATTTCATCATCAACATTCCAAATTAAGGGTTTCGATAATTTAGGACTGTTCATTTCACAAATCAAACCATCCAGAACAATACTTTCAATTTCAACTTTTTTCAAATTAGCCAGGTTTGTTGAACTAGACAAATCATATTCTTCGTCTGGTACAATTTTTTCCACAATAGCTATTCTGTTAAGGTTGTAGATACCTTTGTCAAACCTATTATTATCATAGGTTGCATTCCATTCTCTTGACAATAACCTATACTGCTGTAATTCTTCATTGAATGAATAATTATAGGCAAAACCATAGGTCAAAAAATAGGGCAATTCTAAGTATTGAAAGAGGGGCTCCCAATTGGGATCTTTTGGGAACGCCTTAAGTTCTTTTATTATTTGCTTTAGAAATTTATCTCTGTCGTTTGTAAATTTTTCCATTTTACAATCATACCTGAATATTCTGTCAAAATCAGTTCCACCAGTTAAAATCCATGTACCGTTACAAAAACTGGAACCTGTCTTTGCCGTCAGGCAGGCACTGATGCCACTGATCAGACAGGTATGAACGGATTATTTATTTTTATTACCAAAATTACCAATTCCAAAGCCTAACTTTGCAACCAGCAATTGTTTTCCAAGGTTTTGCCTTTGCTTGGCCTTAGCATAGAAAGGCGACACCTTGTCGAAGCGTAACCAGTAACCAGCACATGAAATTCGAAAAGTACAATATTTCTCCTGAAATTAAGAAGAACCTGGATAAAATGGGCTTCAAGCGTCCTACGGATATCCAGTTCAAGTCCATTCCCAATATTTTGAACGGAGAGGATGTGCTGGCTATCGCCCGTACAGGCACCGGCAAGACTGCAGCCTTTGCCATTCCTGTACTCAATATTTTGCAGGAGAGAAAACGCAATAGGCGAACAGACGGCATCAAGTGCCTGGTAATGGTGCCTACCCGCGAACTGGCCATTCAAATAACCGAGGTCTTTAAAACCCTTGGAAAGAAAACAAGAGTGGAAACGTATTCATTGTTCGGTGGGGTAGAACAGGATCCGCAGATTTCTAAATTAGAAGAGGGCGTTGACATTCTCGTCACTACTCCCGGCCGTATGTTTGACTTGGTCAGCCAGGGGCATATTCGTCTTCACAGGGTGGAAATTCTAATCCTGGACGAAGCCGATCATATGCTCGACCTGGGATTTATCAAGGACATTCAGGACCTGATGAGGTTTTTACCCAAACGAAGACAAACCCTGTTTTTTTCGGCTACGATAAATCAGAAGATCAAAAAGCTCGCTTATTCCCTGGTCAACAAAAACGCCATTCGTATCCAGCTTTCACCACGAGATCCGGTGACCCAAAATGTCGAACATTCTGTGGCCTTTATGGAAATGGATGATAAACGTTTTTTCCTGGAACGCCTGATCAACGAACATCCGGAAGAAAAGATCCTGGTTTTTGTAAGAACAAAGGTTCGAGCAGAAAGGGTATGTTCAGCCATGGAAAGGGTCAATATAGAATCAGCCACCATCCATAGTGAGAAGGAACAAAAGGATCGTTTCAAAGTCATGGATCGGTTTAAATCAGGAGAACTCAAAATTTTGATCGCCACGGATGTAACGGCCAGAGGTATTGATTTCCCCAATGTGCACTATGTGGTGAATTACGATCTTCCTGAGAAAGCGGAGAATTATGTTCACCGCATCGGTAGAACAGGTAGAGGAAAGGATCGTGGTTTTGCAGTGTCATTTTGTAGTCCTAAGGAACAGGAATTTCTGACTGCCATCGAGGAATTCATTTACAAGAAGATCAAAGTGATGGAAGTGTCTAAATCTGAATATGATAAGACCATTGACTACTCTCATGATACTTCTCTTAGTTTAAAGGAGTTACTGGAAGAGGCGGAAAAGCTGGAAAAGAAGAAACGAAAACGTAAGTAGCGCGTTTCATTAGTCCACAGACCACAGTCTTCAGTCTACAGTCCGAAAGTACCGGTTGGCAGTACCAGATAGCAGATTGGTTTGGGTTTTGAAAGTTGGGTTTGTTTAACCGCCGAGAACGCAAGGAAGCGAAAGGTTCGAAATAATAAAATATTCCACCATTTTCCCCTATTCCTTTTTTTCCTTATGTCCTTATGTCCTTATCCTTATTCCCTTATGTCCTTGTCCTACTCAAACGGATATTTCAACCCCATTTCCTTCCTGATGGCATCCATTCGTTGCATGGAACGCCTTGATTTCTCAAAAGAGACCACAGGACTTTCTTTTTTCCCTTGAAGCAGCAGTTCGTTGACGTGATCTGTTTCATAATTATAACCATGGCAAGGCAATTCATCTTCAAATATTTCTTTACCTGCTGGTGTTTCTAAAATAGCCTTTTTCGACATCCAGAAATTTTCCAATCGGATTATGCCTTTTGTGCCGATAATGTAAGCGTCGTTGTGCAAGTCAGAAACCACACCACTGGAAAGCTGGGCAAATATTCCGTTTTGATATTCCACACTCATGGCGTTATATTCATCAATGCCGGTGGAGCCGAGATATCCAACAGACCGCATATTTTTGATGTCACTGTCGATAAGGAATTCTGCGATTGCCAGTGGATAGATGCCTATATCGAGTAAGGCACCGGCAGCAAGGTTTGGGTTGTAAACCCTGCTTTCGGCATTAAATTCAGGTTTAAACCCACAATCTGCCCGCAGGAATCTGACCTCACCAATACGTCCTTCAACGATCCATTGCTTTGCCTTGAGCACTGCCGGCAGAAACCATGTCCACATTGCTTCCACCAGGCAAAGGTCTTTTGATCTTGCTATTTCCAAAGCCTCTTCCA
>QQUB01000467.1 GCA_008501835.1 Bacteroidota bacterium | reverse complement strand
TGATTAGATTGCATTTTTTGGAAATCAAAAATTCCCATCATGTTTACACGAAAATATATTCTACTCTTTACTTTTATTTTTGCATTTTTCTCAGCCTTTTCCCAGGAAGAAACCGATAAGGAATACATGCTCGATATCGTGGATGCCGAAAGAAGGGCACACGAATGCCTTATCGATTACCGGTTTAATGAACTCACTACCGATTATGATATCAAATACCATCGATTCGACTGGGAAGTTGATCCGGCTGAATTATATATCAAAGGTTCTGTAGAGACCTTATTCGAAGTAACCGAAGATAATTTCACTACCGTTCATTTTGACCTCAATACCAACATGACCGTAGATAGTGTCATTTTTGAAGGGCAATCCTTATCTTTTACACAATCCGAGCCTTCTTTGCTGACCATCCCGCTGCTACAGACTTTAACAACGGGTGATATGAGAACAATCAAGGTCTATTACCAGGGAGAACCCACAGGAAGCGGTTTTGGGTCTTTTGCTCAAGGTTCTCATGAGGGGCATCCTTTGATCTGGACCTTGTCAGAGCCTTATGGCGCCAAGGACTGGTGGCCTGCCAAACAGGACTTAAATGATAAAATTGATAGTATCGATATTTATGTAAAAACACCGTTGCCCAACCGAGTGGCCACCAACGGATTGCTTTTAGATTCTCTTCAGGTTGGTAATGATATGATCTATCACTGGAAACACAGGTATCCTATTCCTGCTTACCTCATTGCCATTGCAGTCACCAATTATGATATTTATAATCAGTATGTGGAAACGGATGGCGATCCGATCCTGGTGAGCAATTATGTATTTCCTGAGGAGTTGGGTTGGGCCCAGACCATGTTGGAATGGCTGCCTCCGATGTTTGACCTGTTTAATGATTTATTCATCATGTATCCTTTTGCAGATGAAAAGTATGGTCACGCCAAATTTGGTTGGGGCGGTGGTATGGAACATACCACGATGACATTCATGGGAAGTTGGAGCGTAGGACTGCAGGCCCATGAGCTGGCGCACCAGTGGTTTGGCAATATGATCACCTGCGGTAGCTGGGAGGATATCTGGCTCAATGAAGGATTTGCCACATACCTCGACGGACTTACCCGGGAACACGGAATTTCTGATGGCAGTTGGGAAAATTGGAAGCAATCAAGAATAGGTCATGTCACACAACATCCTGATGGTTCCGTAATGGTGGATGATACGACGAATGTAGGAAGGATCTTTAGTGGTCGATTAAGTTATTCAAAAGGGGCTTTATTATTACATATGTTGCGCTGGAAGCTGGGAGATGAAGACTTCTATCAAGCTATTCGTAATTACCTTAATGACCCTGATCTGGCCTTCGGGTATGCAAGAACCCCGGACTTGATCGAACATCTGGAAACGCAAAGTGGCCAGGACCTCACAGAATTCTTCAACGATTGGTATTACAATCAGGGATATCCTGCCTACCATGTAGAGTGGTCTCAGAGTTTTGAGGACGTTCTTAAAGTAGAGATTTTCCAGACGCCGAGTCACAATTCGGTTGACTTCTTTGAAATGCCCGTTCCGATTCAGTTTAATGGCGGAGGCAATTCTGTTACCCTGACTTTTGATAATGAAACTAACGGTCAGAGTTTTTATGTTCCTATGGATTTTGAAATTGAGGAAGCCGTATTTGATCCTGAACTTTGGTTATGTGCTACACATAGCATGACTGTTGGTACAAGGGATCCTATCCTTGCCGAAAATGTTTTGGAAGTATTCCCGATTCCTGCTGTTGATCAGGTGACCCTTCAATTGGAAAACGCCAGAGCACCAATGCAACATATCAGGGTATTTGATGTTTCCGGAAAGGTGGTGGTTTCAAACGAGTTGTCTGACGTTTGGAAAACGGAACTAAACTTATCCGAATTGCCTAATGGACAGTACGTAATTGAAGTTAAAACAGCCGAGGGGCTTGGTATTCAAAAGCTGACAAAAGGCCTTTAGAACCGCATATTACCGGCAAAGGGAAATTTCTGTTACCTTTGCCGGTAAATATTTTCATTCCAACCAATCTTTACCCTACCTGCTGTTGTTCTGTTTTATAATGTAACAGGATTTCAGCTTTGCTCAATTTTCGTGTGTATAGGATAAAATTTTGCTTACAAAAAATCCTCCGAGGGTCAATTTCGAGGTTCGGTTAATTTTGGGTAAATTCATATTTCCAGAAGCACAAAACCTCGGAGGTTTATTCCCCGATAGTTTTGTTAGTTTTGTTCTATACATAGATATATTTCAAATAAAATCAACACATGAATCGGCTGCAATACGAAACCAGTCCCTATTTGCTTCAGCATAAAAATAATCCGGTAGATTGGTACGCCTGGAAACCTGAAGCCCTCGAGCGTGCCAAAAAAGAAAACAAACCCATCCTGGTCAGTATCGGTTATTCCACCTGTCACTGGTGTCATGTTATGGAACGGGAAAGTTTCGAAGACCATTCCATTGCGGCATACATGAACGAACATTTCATCAATATCAAAGTTGATCGCGAAGAACGGCCGGACCTGGATGATATTTACATGTCTGCCTGCCAGATCATTAACGGAAACGGTGGCTGGCCTCTTAATGCTTTTCTGACTCCCGAAGGGAAGCCCTTTTATGCTGGAACTTATTTTCCTCCTGAGCCGAAACACGGACGGCCTTCCTGGGCCCAGATGTTACAATTTGCCGTCCACAACTTTTTTGAGAACCGAAAAGCTGTGGATCAGCAGGCCGAAAGGATCATGAACCGCATCCTGCAATCTGACAATGCATTGACTACACCAATAGTAAAGGGACCAAAGTCAGAAAAGCCATTTGAGGATGTCGACTTTGAATCGGTTTTCGGGATGATAAAAGCTCGATTTGACACAACACACGGAGGGTTTGGCGGGGCTCCTAAATTTCCTGACCTGATGCAATTGCAATTCCTGCTCAACCATTATTACCATACCGGGAATAATGAAGCTTTTAATCACCTGAAATTATCCCTGGAGGCCATGTCACTAGGAGGAATTTATGATCAGTTAGGTGGTGGTTTGGCCAGATACTCTACCGATAAGGAGTGGTTGGCTCCGCATTTTGAGAAGATGCTGTATGACAATGCGTTGTTTGTGGAAATGTTGAGTAAAACGATCAAGGCAGAGCCAAACCAGCTGTTTGAAGAAACCATTATAGATACACTTGAATTTGTCAAAAGGGAAATGACTAACCCCCAAGGTGGATTTTATGCGGCGCTTGATGCCGATTCAGAAGGCGTTGAAGGCAAGTTTTATGTCTGGGACAAGGAAGAAATTGACATAACACTTGGTAAGGAAAGTGAGTTGTTTTGTGACTTCTATGATGTTTCTCAGCAAGGAAACTGGGAAGGAGTTAATATACTGAGAAGGTTACACACAAAAGAAGCGTTTGCGCTGAAGCATAGGTTGATGGAGTCAGATTTGGAAGAGAAACTTGCCAGTGGAAGGAAAAAACTTTTTGATCTCAGGAGCCATAGAATAAGACCTGGCCGAGATGAGAAAATGCTCTTAAGCTGGAATGCTTTGATGTGTTCGGCTTATGCACAAGCCTATAGTGCGTTAGGTGATGAATCATATAAGCAGGCAGCCCTGAAAAATATTGAATTTGTATTGAACCACATGCAAATGGAAACGGGGCACCTTTATCGAACTTATTCGGAGGTGGATGGAGGAAAAGCTCAGTACCTGGCTTATCTGGAAGATTATGCATTCTTCATAAAGGCTTTATTGGATGTTTATGAAATTCATTTTGACCTGGAATTATTGGAGCTGGCGGATCGATTCATGAAAATCATCCTTGAAGAATATTACGATCCCAACGATAAACTCTTTTACTTTACCAGTTCTCGTCAATCAGATATCGTTGCCCGAAAAAAGGCTATCTACGATTCGGAAAAACCATCAGGGAATTCTGTATTGGTACATGATTTGCAGCGCCTCGGCCTAATGATTGATAATCAGGATTATGTTGAAAAAGGGCTGGAAATGTTGTTGAGTATGAAAGAGGTTGTGAAAAAATCTCCTTCCCCATTTGCCAATTGGGCCACCGTAATGCAAAATGAGTATTACGGGGTCAATGAAATAGCCATCATTGGACCAGAAGCCGGACAGCAGGCAAAA
>QQUB01000123.1 GCA_008501835.1 Bacteroidota bacterium | reverse complement strand
GCTATAAACTTTGCTGATGGGACAATGGTTTGGTTCCCGGAAGAAGAAAGCCATTTTTCTCATAATGAAAGATATTACAAGCATGAGAAAGCCGAATCTTTTTCACCGGGGCAGTTTTGCAGTTTACCCATGCTGGCGGTGCCCAATGGGGTTAATGTTTTGGTAACCGAAAGTGATCTGGACGATTATGCCGGAATGTGGCTGAAAAAAGGGCAAAGTGAAAATGAATTCCACGGTGTATTGCCCAAGTATCCCAAATCGTTGAAAATGACTTCCGACCGGGATGAAAAAGTAACGGAGCGGGAGGATTATCTGGCGAAAACTTCCGGAACACGAGTTTTCCCCTGGCGCATTTTTGCCATTTCGGAAGATGATGCCAGACTATTGACCAACCAAATGTCCTGGATCCTGTCTGACAAAAATCAAATTGAAGATGCGTCCTGGATAAAGCCTGGTAAGGTAGCCTGGGACTGGTGGAATTACCTCAATATTTATGGAGTGGATTTTGAAGCAGGAGTGAATACCGAGACGTATAAATATTTCATAGATTTTGCGGCAAAGTACGGTATTGAATATATCATTCTTGATGAAGGTTGGTATAAATTGGGTGACCTGATGTCTGTGGTGCCCGAAGTGGACATGGATGAACTGTCGAGATATGCTAAAGAGAAAAATGTTGGATTGATCATGTGGGTAGTCTGGAAAACACTGGATGATCAGTTGGACGAGGTGTTGGATCAGTTTGAAAAATGGGATGTGAAAGGGCTGAAGGTTGATTTTATGCAGCGCGATGACCAGTGGATGGTGAATTATTATGAGCGCATTTCCAAAGCTGCTGCCGAACGCAAGATGTTGGTTGATTTCCACGGCTCCTATAAGCCTGCCGGACTACATCGGAAATATCCGAACGTTTTGACCCGCGAAGGTGTGTGTGGTTTGGAGCAGAGCAAATGGACCGACCAACAGACACCAGACCATAACGTTACCATTCCTTTTATCAGGATGGTTGCCGGCCCCATAGATTATACACCAGGAGCCATGGTCAATGCCTCCAAAGGTAACTTTGCCGGTGTTTTCAACCAGCCAATGAGTATGGGGACCCGTTGCCACCAGTTGGCGATGTATGTGGTCTACGAAAGTCCTTTGCAGATGTTATGTGACAACCCGACCAATTATATGCGGGAACCTGAAATGATGAGTTTCCTTGGCCCGGTGCCCACTACCTGGGATGATACGTTAATTCCTGATGCCAAAGTCGGAGATTATGTGGTTACCGCCCGTCGCAAAGGAACGGAATGGTACCTCGGCGCGATGACAAACTGGAATGAACGGAACCTTGAAATAACACTTGACTTTCTGGAGGAAGGCAAGGTATACAAAACTACCATTTTCAAAGACGGTAAAAATGCCCATCGCAATGGTAAGGATTTTGCCATGGAAGAAAAGTCGTTCCGTAAAGGAGATGTATTAACTATTAAGATGGCACCCGGAGGTGGTTGGGTAGCGAGATTGGTGGCAAGGTAATAAGGGAATAAGGTTATTGTGATTGTTGTGAATGAGAGAAGGATTGGCGCTTGATTATCTCGTTGATTATCATTAACTTAAGCGATATTTCCTCTCAGAATTTCGAATTGAACCCAATTGTTGTGTTCTCAAAAACAAGTAGCAATGGCCTCAACCCATCTTGTTTGTACCACTTCGGTTGTTTTGATCATATTTGCGGGATTATTGTTGTTTTTCGTTTTTCGTGGAGCGAAAAGAACCAAAAATATAGCTGACTATGCAGTAGGTAGCTTTCATTTCTCTCCGGTTGCAGTAGGGCTTTCTTTGGCTGCGACATTGACAAGTGCTGCTACCTTTGTAATTAATCCCGGATTTGTCAGTTTGTATGGGGTAAGCGCGTTGATTGCATATGGGTTGGCTATACCTGCCGGTATTTTTATTTCACTCATCATCCTTACCAAAAGTTTCAGGAAATTCGGTTCCAGCGAAAAAGCACTTACCATGGCTCAGTGGATCGGTAAGCGTTTTGAAAGTAAATCCTTTGCCTTTTATTTCGGTCTCCTTTCCATCCTGCTCATCACCTTCATGGTCTTGATTTGCGTAAGTATGACAAAAGTCCTGTCAAAAGCTCTGAACGCAGATGAGGTTTATGTTTTGATTGTAATAGTGGGATTCGTATTTGGTTATATGATGTTTGGAGGTATCAATGCAATGGTTTATACCAATGTGATCCAGGGGAGCATAATGATTCTCGTGGCCGTGATACTTCTGGGGTCAGGATATGAACATTTTAGTAATGGAGTACATTCCATCCTGGAAAAACTGGCGGAAATCGACACTAATCTGACCAGGACAACATATCCAGGCAGTCCTTTCTTCAGGGACAATTTTGAAATAATCTTTTGTAATTTCATAATAGGACTTGCAGCGGTTTGTCAACCGCATATCATTACAAGGTCGCTGGTGCTAAAAAAAGAAAGTGATGTAAATAAATTTTTGACAGTTGCTATTCTGATTGAAGTATTATTTTTCGCTGTACTTATTACCGGAATTTATGTCAGATTGTACTTCCCGGATTTAATGGCTGAGGGAGAGCAATTAGGAATGGATGACCTTATTCCGTCCTACGTTGTGAAAGAATTTCCCGTTTATCTTAGCATAGTTGTTATTATAGGCCTGTTGTCGGCAGGCTTATCGACCCTTGAAGGACTGATCCAAAGTATACCCACCTCCATTACCCTTGATATTATTGAGCCCGTAATTGGCAAAAACCTTGGATCCGGACGGGCAAGGGAAAAGAAGATAACCATCATAAATAAGGTGGTTATTGCCGTAGTGGCGATTGTTACATTTTTCCTAACGAAGCAACAGTTAAATACCGAAAATATTAGCGTGGCCATTTTTGCCCAAAATGGTGTGTATGCTTATTTCTCTGCTGCTTTCATTCCGGTATTATTTGGGATCTTCCTCAAAGATGTTCCCAGATATGTCGTAATGATTCCTGCTGTACTGGCCGTAATCATTCATTTTTCAGTTTATTATGGCCGGATAGGAAGTTATATGCAGGAAGAAACCAATAATCCGGCAGTTGCCGCGACTTATGCGATTATAATCGCTTTTGCAGTTGGATTGGGGCTTTATGTTTTTTCCAGGGCAAGGGCCCGACAGATTGCCTAAAATTGGAGGAGCTTACTTTGGTTATTTCAGTCGTTTTCCTAATTTTTCGGGGGTTTTATTTTCAAAAACTTTTTCCAGGCTAATACCGGCCTCTTTTCCTTCCAGCCAGAAAACAAACCAGGCGCAACCGGCATATTCAAAGGGATCTTTGACAATTTCCATTAACTCCTGCAATAATTCAATAAATAATTTATCCAATTGGGATTGGGAGGTCAGCTGAGGCAACTTCCGAATAAACCTGATCACTGCTGACTCATATTGATACATTTTGCGTTTTTTCAATAAGTATCTGTATGTCGAAATGACCAGGGGTTCCAATAAACGGGTATGTCCTAATTCAAAGTGGTTGATGAGCAGCATTAAACGGATCCTCAGGTAAACATGGGGAATGGAATCTGGTTTAAAAGTGTTTAAAATATGGTTGAACCATTCGAGTGATTCACCAAAGTTACCTGAGCCAAAATGCACCAGTGAAATTAAATAGGTCAGGTAAATCTTTTCCGTATTGTTTAATTGATCCTGGAAGGTTTCCAGTCCTTGTTCGATTTCAGGAAGCAGACCAAGGCAATTTTTGATATGACAATTCTGGAGGTAGAAGAATAATTCATTGTAATAGGTTGTGAAAAAGATATTGGCAGAGAGTGATTTGTTCTTTTTGCTCGCGGGAAGTGACTTTTCAAATGATTTTATGTCTTCAACAGCATTTTCGAAAGCGTGCCTTTTGTATAAATAAGCAGAACTTTTCAGGAAGTAAGAAATCGCGGATAGATAGTCATTGGGGTATTGATTGATTTTGGATTCATGGCGTTGATAATGCTCCAGCAATTGCCTTGCGAAATAATGATGATTACCATGATCATAGAGGCACATATTGTAAATAATTCTGGAAACCAGCAGGTTTACCTTGACCTTATGGGGAGGGTTCTCTTTTTCATCGAGCAAATCGAATAGGGAGTTGTCAAAAATTTCCTCGTATCTTTTGAGTTCTGTTTCGCTCCGTGGATGGCCAAAAGTATTATACAGATATTTTACATTGGAAAACAGATGATTACTTTCATTTACCTGGCGTAGTTTTAGTAGATAGGATTGTTCTTCCTCGTGCAGTAAATTACTTTTTTCCAGGAATCCGGTTTGATCTTTTTCTTTACTTAGCAGGTCCTTTTCCAGGCGAATGATTTCCAGTAAAGTAAGGTAGTCGTCAAATTCCAGTGAAAGTTTCTTGGCTCTTTTCAGGGTTTTTTGACTTTGTCGATACAAACCTTTGTTATAAAGGATTTTCACCTTTTGTAATTGACCTTTAAGCTGGCCGGTACCTGTTTTACTGTAGAGCTGTTGTAAACTGGCAAGAATGGAGTTATATAAGTAATTTTTTAGAAAATTATATCGATTATTAGAAATCCCTTTTTCAAGAGATTTAAGGATAGCCGACTCATCGTATTCAGAACTTTTTTGAAGGATGTCAAAGAGTTTAAGGTATTGTTTGTCACCCTGCTGGGCAGAATTATTCAGTTTGAAATACCGCTTTTCGGATCTGGACATCGAATGTACCAGATCAAATAAATCGTCTTTCCTTATCATCTTCGAATCTTTTTAGCCTTCCTAAAATTACAAGGTTATACACATAGAAGCAACTATGCCGAAGAAAGCCATCATCTTTTGGGTTACTATAACTTTTTTCTTGTAAGTGTTTGGTAATTAATTATTTACAGGTGTTGCTGTAGCCTTATTTCAGTTTAGAATACTAATTGTTAAACTATTCTGGAAAAACAGATCCGGAAATTAGACTCCTATTTGATTTCTCTAGTAAATTATTGATTATCAATTATTTATGTTTTGCATTTGAATTGTTTATAAGATTGAGTTCCTATGAAACACAATATAATGTCATTGAGTCGCTATCTATTACTTCCTAATTTTGGATAGAGTTAATTGAAATTGAATCACCAAAACCAAAAATTGAATCATGAATATCCATAATATAGGTTTAAAGCTTTTGTTGATTGTCATTATTCTTTTAGTTGGTTCAAGAACATCTGCCCAGGAATGTGAGTTCCTGGAGATAGGAATCGAAGCCCCAAATTCACTCCTGGTGGGAGAAACGGGGTTGTTTCAATTAGAGGTTAATGCTGAGGTGGATTCGTGTTTATGGTATTTTTCGGAGCTGGTTCCGTTTCCATTAACGGTGTATGGTCCATGGCCTGTAGAGGCTTCCTGGCTTGAACCCGGGGTACAAAATGTGGAGGTTTTTTGTTATTGTGAATCAGATGTTGTTGGTACAAGTCACCAGGTAGATGTACAAACCTGTTTGGAATTAACAGTTAATATTTCGAGTGATAATACCCCTTCCTGTGAAGGTGACCTTATACAATTATTTGCCGAACCAGATTGTGGGGTGCCACCTTATACTTACTCCTGGAGTGGCCCTAATGGATTTTCCTCCACTGAGCAAAATCCGGTTGTCGAGGCGTATCAGGGTTTATATGAGGTTTTGGTGACAGATGCTGCATTCAATTCAGTCTCGGGGTTTTTTGAAATGGCTGTTGCTCCTTCCCCGGAGGTTTTCCTTTCGGGTAATGCACCGATTTGTGAAGGAGAAACCCTGGTGTTAATTGCGGAAGGGACGGGAGGAACTCCTCCCTATCTGGTATTATGGGCTGGCCCTGATGATTTTTCAGGACTAGGAGAAATAATTGAAATCCCTGACGCTTCTCCTACCGAAAATTCCGGCACTTATTATGCCCTGTTGATCGATGCCAATGGCTGTACATCAGAAGGTCAGATTGGAGTAGAAATAGCTCCTTCTCCACAGATAAACCTTTTGAATAATGAACCGGCTTGTGAAGGGGAAACTTTATACTTTTTAGCTCAGGTTTTGACAGGAGTTCCACCATATATTTATGAGTGGGAAGGGCCAAATAATTTTACTGCAAACGGTCCGGTTGTGGAGATTCCCTATGTTGAATGGAGCCAAAATCTTGGAGAGTATTCAGTTACGGTTACCGATAATACCGGATGTGGTACATCTGCAATGACTTTGATTGACGGAAGTACTTACATGATGGTAGAAGCCAATCAAAATGGGATCATATGTGAAGGGGAGACCCTGGTTCTGTCAGCAGATGTCATTTTTGGTACTCCTCCATTTTCCTATGAATGGTCTGGACCTGGCAATTTCACACATTCAGAGGCAACGGTTGAAATTCCTAACGCAAATTCGGTTGAACATGCAGGCATATATTCTGTAACAGTCACTGATATTGACGGATGTTCGGCAGAGGGTATGGTGGCAGCATCCATTCACGCTAATCCACAGGTAAATATTTCTGATATTGATCCAGTCTGTACAGGCGGTACCCTTATCCTCACTGCCGAAGTGACTGCAGGGACAGCGCCTTATAATTACCTTTGGGTTGGGCCGGATGGTATTTCAGGTACACAGGCCACTTTTGAGGTTTCCAATGCGAGTTCAGGCTTGTATTCGGTAACGGTGACGGATTCCAACGGGTGTATAGGTGAAGATAATTATGATGTAACTATTACTCCTTCCCTCTTAGTAGATCTTATCCAGAATAACTCAGTTTGTGAAGGTGGAACATTAATACTTAGTGCATCAGTTACCACAGGAACGCCTCCTTATAATTACCTGTGGTCCGGGCCGGATGGTACTTCAGGTACGGAAGCCACGTTCCAGATTCCCAATGCGAGTTCAGGCTTGTATTCGGTAACGGTGACGGATTCCAATGGGTGTATTGGAGAAGATAATTCTGAAATAACTCTTGCTTCTTCTCTCTCAGTAGATCTTATCCAAAATAACTCAGCTTGTGCAGGTGGAACGCTTATGCTTACGGCAGAAGTAAGTACAGGGGTGCCACCTTATAATTACCTTTGGTCCGGACCCGAAGGATATGCCGGAATGGGAGCAACTGTAGAAATTTCCAATCCAACCTCAGGCTTATACTCTGTTACGGTAACAGATTCCAACGGTTGCTTGGGTGAAGATAATTATGATGTAACTGTCAATCCTGAACTTCAGATAGAACTCTTTCAGAACAGTCCTGTTTGTGAGGGGGAGACACTGGCTTTGTCAGTAGAAGTCTCCATTGGAACACCTCCGTACACATTCCAGTGGTTTGGACCAGGCAATTTTTCCGGAAACGGACCTGTAGTTGAAATCCAAAATGCTGATGGGACTGACCATTCAGGCACCTATTTCGTTTCAGTTACAGATGCGAATGGTTGTACCATTGAAGAGAATGTAGAGGTCAAGGTAAATCAACCTCCCTTAGCTTCACCAACCAAAGATTGGACAATTTGCTTAGGTTACCCGCTTACCTTGCAATCTAATTGGGCTCCAAGGCCCGGATTCCCGGAAGAAACAGAAAATGATCATACCTTTTACTGGGCTGGTCCTAATAATTTTGAATCAGATCAGGTGTCTCCCGAAATCCTTGCCGTTTCAGAGGCGCATTCAGGAGAGTATACGCTATTTATCACAGATCAGGATGGTTGTGAATCCAGCTATACGTTTACAGTTACTGTGGAAGATTGTGCAGTAGGGACTACTTATGATCCCGTTAGTGTAAATTATAAGGAGGAGTGCTGTGATTGTGATTGCGAGGACGAAATGGGTTCAGCCAGTTCCGGGAATAGTGCTCTGGATTGTGATGACATGAATAGCCAGATGGTAATATCACCTCCCCGGAATATTCAGAAATTGTCCAGCTCGACAAAAATAACCCGTCCAAATGTACCTGGACCAGCTCCTTGTAACTGTGAGGTGAATTCATTTACGGGGAATTTATATATCGAAATGCCGATGTTTGAGTTCCCATCATTGGGCCCTGACCTGAATTTCACTTTGGTATATAACAGTAGTAATACTGCCATAAATAGTGGTTTTGGAAATGGCTGGACCTGGAGTTACAATTTAATGTATGAATGGGACGAAGACGGGAATTTGATAATCAGTCGCGGAGATGGAAGGCGAGACCTGTATACGTTTACCGAAGACAATTATGTGGCTCCACCGGGAATTTACGATGCCTTAACAGAAGTATCCCCCAATCAGTTTGTTTTGGAAACCAAGCATGGGAGACAATTCTATTTTGGAGATAGCCTTAATCATAAACTGACAAAAATACTGGATCCAAATAATAATGAATTGGTTATAACCTATTCGGATTCACTGGCTACCAAAATAACTGATGCAACCGGAAGATCGATTCATTTGGAATACAACAATGAAAATGTTAGCAAAGTAACCTTTGTAAGTTCATCTGATTCTATTTCCTATAGCCTTGATCATGATAATAATGGAAATCTTATCAAGATAACCGATCCTCTTGGTTACACTAACCAATATGTACCGGATGTATTCCGTAATATCATTCAGGTAACAGATCGAAATGGCAATATTGTGGATATAAGCTACAATGAAGATAATGCTGTTACACAATTAAAGTCTGCACTAGGGGTGATGCAATGGGAATACGATCAAAGTAATGATCTAACAATATTGACGGAACCTGTTGGGGATTCCCTTCAAATTACCAATTATCATTTTGACGGGAACGGCAGAGTGACCATGATCAACGGAAATTGTTGTGGTTTTGATGTCAGGTATGAATATGACGAGGATAATAATCTAATTTCAAAGACTGATGCAAATGAAAATACTCATCTGTTTGATTACGATAATAATGGAAACGTAGTTCAGGAAACAGATGCGTTGGGAAATGCACAGACATTTTCATGGGATCCTGGGTATAATCAAATGTCGGGCTGGACGGACAAAAACGGGAATATTTATGACATTCAGTTGGATTCGGTCGGACAAGTGCTGCAGATTACCGAACCTGAAAACATTGCTACAAACTATACCTGGTCTGGTACAGGGCTGTTACTGTCATCAACGGATGGAAGAGGGTTTACCACAACCTACTCCTATGATTCCCTGGGCCATCAATTAGCCATTAATTACCCAATCGGGTCAACGGGTTTTGATTATGACGACCGTGGAAACCTGTTGAATATCATTACTCCAAATGGAGATTCCACACATTTTGAATATGACCTGTTAAACAGGCAGATGAAAACCACTGATCCTTTAGGAAATAGTGAAGAGGTAAGATATGACGGCAATGGGAATGAGATATGGAACAAAAATAAACGAGGGTTTATAACTACTCAAATTATGGATGCTCATAACCGGGTTGTTAAAATAAAGGGGCCCGCAGGTGTGACAACGGAATATAGTTATGATGAAAAAGGCAACCTTACTTATTTCAGAGACCCAAATGGAAATGAAACTTCTTACACCTACAATTCAAAAAACCTTTTGGTCAAAGAAATCAACCCTATGGGTGATATGCGGACCATGGAATATGATCATGCAGGAAACCTGACAAAGGAAACAAATTACAGAGGGTTTTCAACAATATATGAATACGATGAACTAAATCGGGTTATTGAACAAATAGATGCGCTTGGTCATTCCACCGGATATTCTTACGACAATAATGGGAATAATATTGTAATCACAAGTCCTGATGGTATCAGTTCCCTTTTTGAGTATGATGGTCATGATAATCTGAAAACAACAACTCATTCCTTTTTAGGGTCGAACAAGGTTTTTGATGAAAACGATAATATCATAGAAGAAACGGATGCCAATGGTCATACCACGAAATTTACTTATGATGGCAACAATCGGTTGGTTCAGGTTGAAGATGCTTTACAGCAGATTATGACATATGAGTATGACCTGAGTGGGAATTTGGTTATCCATACGGATAAAAATGGAAATGTAAACCAGACAGTTTATGATGCGCTCAATCGCGCTATTGCAGTAATCAACCCGGTTGGGGATACTTTATCCCTGACTTATGATGAAGCAAATAATCTTCTTTCTGTTACCAATGAAAGAGGGTTTACCACAGAAATGATCTATGATTCGTTGAATAGGGTTACCAGTATTATTCACCCGATCGGACAGGAGTTCATGTCTTATGATGGTATTGGCAACCTAATTGAGGCAACCGACGCGGAGGGCAGGACAATGAGTTACCAATATGATGGACTTAATAGACTGGTCCAGACAACCTACCATGATAATTCGGCTGAAACATTGGGATACGATGAAAACAGCAATCTTATTATGGAAACCAGCGAGGAAAATCAAACGATCCACTTTTCCTTTGATGCACTTGACCGGCTTACATTGGTGGTTTCTCCTACGGGTGACAGTACCAGTATAGATTATAATAGTCTTGGGCAGCAAATTAGCGAAACTATTCCAGGGGGCAATGTCACGCATTCGGTACACGATGCTGAAGGCAGGGTTATTTCTGTTTATGATAAACTTGGAACAATAAGCTTGTTGGAATATGACGATAATGGAAATCTGACCAGGAATACAGATGCCAACGGTAATATCAATTTCTTTACTTACGATGCCCTGAACCGACCTGTAAATACGACTGATGCCAACGGTGAAAACGTCTTCATGACTTATGATGCGAACGACAATTTACTCAGCACAACCGACAAAAATGGCAATACCGTCACCCAAACCTATGATCCACTGGACCGTTTGGTTATGGCAACCGATGCTTTAGGCGCTCAAACTACGACTGCCTACGATGAGGTAGGGAACATTATTGCCCTCACAGATGCGAACCTCAATACAACTACTTATGAATATGACGGAAACAATCGCCTGGTCACCGAAACCTATGCTGATAATACAACCATAGTATACGTTTTGGATTTGGTAGGAAATCCTATCCAGCGAAAAGATAATAAAGGTGACCTGACCAACTACATCTATGATGTCAGAAACCGTCTTGTATTGCGTGATTATCCAGGCAGTAATGACGATTCTTTCACTTATGATATGTCAGGGCGGATGACTACTGCAACCAATAACAACGCCACGATTACTTTTAGCTATGATGAGTCATCTCGATTGCTCTCAGAAACCCTGAACGGCAAGACTACTTCACATGCTTATGATATTTCTAATCGCACCCATACAATCACTTATCCTTCGGGGAAAATGGTGGTCGAAAAAATGGATGAACGAGAGTTGATTAATAACATCACAAGCGAGGGCAGTGAAGTGGCAAAATGGTATAATGATGGCTCAGGCAGACTGAAGTCCCGAACCTATGGAAATGGAACCACTTCAAGCTTTAATTATACTTCGACGAACTGGGTGGACTCCTTGTTTCACAACAAAGGTACAGATACATTTGCCGGCTTCAACTATAGTTTTGATAAAGAAGGTAACAAACGGCACGAAATAAAAACTCATCGCCCTGATCATTCAGAACTTTACAGTTATGATGATAACTACCGACTGACTTCTTACAAACGAGGAAACTTGCCGGAAAATACTTTTTCTTTCGAGAAAATGTTCGATTACGATTTTTCAGGTAATCGTGAACAGGTAATGGACAATGGTACTGGTACGGCCTACAATGTTAATGAAATGAATGAGTACACCGCCATTAGCGGTTTCGCTAATCCTATTTATGATGGCAATGGCAATTTGACAAATGATGGAGTGCATACTTATAATTACGATTATGAAAACAGATTGGTGTCTGTAGATGCCGGACTCACAGCCAACTACTATTATGATGCTCTTGGGCGAAGAATCAGAAAGGAGACTATTTCAGCTGTTGTCGATTTCTATTTTGACGGAGAAAGGATCATAGAGGAAAGAAACGGCAATGACGAAACACAGGCTACATATGTTTATGGGGGATGGATTGATGATATACTGATGATGGATCGTAACGGTCAGAGCTTTTATTATCATCACAATTCCCTCGGTTCAGTGGTGGCTATAACTAATGACAATGGGGCAGTTGAAGAAAGTTATGAATATGGTGCTTTTGGCGAGGTTAGTATTTTCGATACGAATTCTGTTCTTCAAAATACTTCTGCGATTGGGAACCCCTATCTGTTTACCGGGAGGAGGTTAGATGACGAAACCGGTCTGTATTATTACAGGGCCCGGTATTATGATCCCGGGCATGGCCGGTTTTTGCAGCGGGACCCGATTGGCATTTGGGGAGATGAGTATAATGGTGGTAATGGATATGGTTATGTCGGAAATAATTCATTAAACCTGATTGATCCATACGGGTTAAGGGTGGTGATAAGAAAGCAGCAAAATCTTAAAGCCACAAAAAAGGATTTTAAAGCAAAAAATTCGGAGGCCAGAGGAATAGTAAGTCATGCCCTGATTAAAAATGCATACAAGTGTGTAAGAATTTTGAAGAGAGGTAAAAACTGTTACAAATTAAACCTGGATATCGAATTTTCTTTGACCATGTATATTCTTCAGTTAAACAAACAGGTGAAAAAGAAGAAAAAGAAGGTTTTGAAAGTTCACTATGATTGGAAAAAGCGGTTTCCCCGATATAATAAGGAAGGGAAGGGATGGCAACATGATCCCAAAAAAAGGACTAATGCGGAGGAGCGAAAGGCTACAATTGCACATGAAATGGATCATTGGAATACATACCTTGATTTTTGGAAAGAAATAACCAAAAAGGTAAAACCATTTGATGGCAGGGTTTACAGCAAGCTGAAAAATTGCAAGATAGCAGGTAATTATATTCAAACAGGGGTGAGCACATTATACGTAAGAGCAGTCAGACATTCGAAATCCTTTGATAGTAGTGGTAAAATAAAGGCTGGTTTGGATGGTAAAGGAAAGGTCAGGAAATGGGGAAAGAATTCTGGGGACATGTACCAATATCGTCCATTTAAAACGACTTTAAATATGACAAATGTGCCCCGGAATTAAAGGTCAGGGCAGGCTTTTGAATAACCTCTTTGAGATGTTATGTATGCAATTTTTACCTGGCCAGGCTGCTGGGGATATTGAAAGAAAAAATCGTTACAAAAAAAGATAAAAAATGAGGGTTAATCCCAATACTGGATATCCCAAAAAATAAAACGGTCCAAGATTGTACCTGAAAATTTATAGCTGTCATGAAAAAAATATTATATCTCATCGCATTACTTTTCCCCTTCTTCACTCAGGCTCAATATCTGACCAACGGTGCCCAGTGCGGTACCCACGGTTCGGCTTCCTGTAATCATTATGAGTTGCCTTGTCCCCCCGGGACCACAGCCGAGATTCAGCTTGTCATCCAAACTGACGGCAATGCCTTTGAAACCTCCTGGCAGCTTATTGATGTGACGGATGGAGAAAGTATTGTTGGAGAGGGTAGCGGGCTGGAAAACCACACTATTTATGTTTATGATTTTTGTGCCTTTATTGACCATTGTTACAGGTTCGAAATTGAAGACAGCGGTGGAGACGGGATTAACTCCCTGGAAGGGTACGCACTCTTCTGGAATGGAACTCTTAGTAAATCCGGAGGTGATTTTGGAGGAGTTGAGACTATAGAATGGGGAGGGTGCTGTTCGGACTTTTCAGTGGTTTTGAAAGGAGGGGAGAATTGTTTCTCAAATGTGTATGGTCAGGTATTTGTGGAAATTGAAGGAGGAACTCCTCCATTTCAATATGAGTGGTCAAACGGGAGTTCGCAAACTGTAACACAGGCTGTTTTACCATCGGAAGATAACATTGCGATTACAGTCACTGATGCTTCCGGATGCGAAGCAAATACATCTTTGGATTTGACAGAAATAACAACTTTGACTGTAGCAGTGGAAACCACTCCGGTGACCATTGATGAACCGGAAATCGGAACTGCTATGGCATCAATAGTTAACGGTGTTCCGCCTTTTACTTACCAATGGTCAAATGAGGGAAGTGCACAATTCATTCAAATGTTGGAAGCTGGCAGCTATGAAGTAACTGTTACGGATGGCAGCGGATGTTCAATAGTAGCTGAAGGAGAAGTTACCATTGTTTCCTCAACAAAGGAACAGGACAGGTTCCTTTTTGATATGCAATGCTCTCCCAACCCAACTGCAGGGTTGGTCAATGTTCATTTCAATGCTTCCTACGGAGGAGAAGGTCGATTACAAGTGGTTAATAGTATTGGCAGGGTCGTTAATGAAAAAAATATCGCTATTCAGGATGGAAAGAATCAGTTTCAACTCAATGTATCACATTTGCCTCAGGGGCAATATTGGGTTGGTTTAATTTTCGAAAAAGGCCGACATCACAAAGCAATTCATTTAATTAAGTAAATGCTCCATAATGGCTGATAAACGACAGGAATAAAAGAAGTAAAAGGACTGTTTTTAATAAATCCAGTGCTATCAAAAAATCAAAATTATGTTTTCATTTTCAAATAAAAATGTACTGTCTATTTACATCAAGGAATTCCTGGTCACCCTTATCCCAATCGGGTTGGGTGGATTGGTGTTGTTTCTTTTAGACCGACGAGATTTTGATTGGGGAATGCTATATAGCCTCGTTGCCTTGTTGATAATTTTTTCCATTGTATATCCGGCAATTCAAATCAATAAGGTTAAAAAAATGGCCTTGGATCTTTCTCGAAAAGACCTAAGTGAAAACCAGGTCTATGACGAGGAATTTGAAAGAAATACAGAGTGGCTTTTCAACAAGATTCAATTAGGTATTTTGAAACAGGCAAAATGGCAATTGATCCAATGTGAAAAGGAACAATGGGTTTTAAAATATGTACGGCATGCCTGGAGCCAGATTATTTTAATAGAGATGGAAGAATTATCCAACGGAAATACCCTTGTGAAAGCCATGAGTATACCCAATAATGCAGTTACGGCCTTCCGGGAAAACGGACCTCATTCGGAGAATATAAAAATGTTAAGGGAAATCTTACATAGGGAGACGGATATGACAGACCATCTAGAATAATTCCGGATTTAAGTCATTTCCATTTCTTATTCTGGTAAAAGCGCTTTTATTTTTTCTGACCAAAGATATTGCATATCAGTATGCTGAAATGCTTATGCTTTTGGAGTGAAAGAATTGATTTGTATTTGTGCCAAATGCCCACAAATGGACTCAAAAAATCAAGGTTAGAAAGAGTCTTGATCCAACCTGTTGGCTGGAAGAACCACCAGGCGGTTCCAAATAGTATTTCCTCTCAAATAAATAAAGGGAACTACGTAATATTAATTTAAGTTCCTGTCAGCAATAAGTTTATTGTACCTCATCCTTATAATACTCCCTCAATTCCACCAATCGCTCATGAAGTTCCTGACGGATTTCCGCATACTCCGTATCTTCATAAACATTCATCATCTCCTCAGGATCTTTTTCCAGGTCGTACAGTTCCCATTCATCAATATCATTATAGAAATGAATGAGTTTATAACGTTTGGTTTTTACCCCATAATGGCGCTTGACCATATGAATGCCCGGATATTCAAAATAGTGGTAGTACAACGCATCTCTCCAATTGTCATTATTGCCTCGGAATAGAGGGATCAGGCTTTCCCCCTGCATATCTTCCGGAATGGCAGTCCCGGTAGCATGTAGCATAGTAGGTCCAAAATCCACATTTTGAACGAGGTCAGTATTAATTGTTCCCGGTTTGATCTGAGCCGGCCAGCGCATGATCAGTGGTGTTCGGAAAGATTCTTCATACATGAATCGTTTATCGAACCAACCATGTTCGCCAAGGTAAAAACCCTGATCAGAGGTATAAATTACCAACGTATTGTCAGCCATGCCTGATTCCTCCAGATATTTCATCAGGCGACCGATGTTTTCATCTACACTCAAAATACTGGCCAGGTAATCCTGCATGTACCGTTGATATTTCCAGGAGGTAAGGCTGTCTCCGGAAGGTGTGTTCTCTTTGAACTCCTGCTGGATTGGGCCATAGACAGCTTCCCAGTCAGCTTTTTGTTCAGGGGTAAGGCGATTAATCTGGTTTACGTGAACCGGTGCATACCAGCCCATGAAATCGGTGAAGCCTAATTCAGTTGTGATATCTGGATGGATCTTGTTGTCATTGGTCAGGCCCATGTGTTCGGAGATTCTCATTTCTGCTTCCCTGGCTGCCC
>QQUB01000586.1 GCA_008501835.1 Bacteroidota bacterium | reverse complement strand
CATCCAGGTAGTGCGTAGGTAAACCCGATTCGCGTGCCAGTTTAGCCGTCTCATTGATTATACCATTAGCTTCCTGTCCGGAACGTTGATCGATTGCCATGCAGGAGTATCCTGCCTGGTTGATCTTTATAGCCGTTCCCTTGTATTCTCCCCTGCTATATCCTGCCTGATGACATAAAAGAATAATGGGCTCCTTTCCATCTCTGACATATAAATCAGCTTTGATGGATAATGAATCCTTAGAAGGAAAAGCAACCTTCTCAATCGAGAGGGTCTTGCCAGCTGGTTTGGGGGATTCTTCAACAACTTCAGTATCGGAATTATCTGAGTCGGCAGAAGATTGATCTGAAGAACCGGAACAGGCCCATAGACCGACAAGGAGAAATAAAAATAAATAATTTTTCATTGTATTTTAATTTGTTAATGAGTTTCAATACCTCCAACTGGTAAGGTCCGCACCCTCTGGGGACCTTGATTTTACTTCCTCTGCCCATTTGGGTATGAACATCCGATGATACCTCAATCTGGATATATGGTTGGGCTGGTCCGGATCACCGTTCCAGCAATGCTCGGCACGATCACCATATGTCACCTCACCAACGTAAGCAGGCTGATCCAGAGAGTTAAGGACTTCTTCTGCCAGGTAAACGGCATTGTTTAGATAGTAATTATCCATATCTCCACAATAAATATGGATCTTGCCTTTCCAGTCATTACCATGTTTTTCCCAATCACGTTGCAGGATATAAGTAAGGTCATAATTCTCTTTCCAGAAATCTGCTACCTCTGAATCAATTTCACCGGTTTTTTTATCCCATATCCTCTTTGGGTAACCATCCTTTCCTACCGGGGAATAAACTGCCTCCCAAATATCCCATTGCTGACCAGAGCGACTTTTCGTACCTAAGGCTAATTCTCTGTGATTCATTTCCATCAATGTTGCTGAAACATTACCCAGGTAATCCCTGTGCCCGGGACGCAAAGTATTTTTAAAATCACTTTCCAGGTAATAAGCATTTTTATCATCATAAATATTGACAAGGCAATAGGCTCTGAAATCAATAGGATCAGGGCAGGCGGCATAACAACCGTTATACTCCGTTGGATACTTGACCTGGGCAGCTAAAGCTTCCCAACCTCCCGTTGAACCTCCATAGGTAAACCTGGCCCAGCCTTCTCCAATTCCCCTGAATTGTTCTTCAATAAATGGAATCAGTTCATAGGTGATCGCATCACCATATGGTCCAAGGTTCTCAGAATTCACCGCGTAGGAATCGTCATAATAAGGGTTTGCATGCTGAATTTTTATGGCCAGCACTCTGGGAAAATCAGGACCTGTCCAGACCTTGTAAAAATTGTAGGCTTCCTGTTGAACGATCCTATTATAACCACTTACCTGGAATCTTTCACTGTAATCAGGTTCAAGATTTGGGTCCGGAGGAATAGTCCTGAAGCCACCAAAATCATAAGGGAAATGGCCGTGCATTATGGCCAGTGGATATTTTACATCAGGATATTTATCAAAGTCTTTCGGCAACAAGACATGTGCTCCCAAATACATTGGTCGGCCCCAAAACTTTGTAAGCAGTTCACTTTTAATCTTTACATGTTTGATATATTCAGTGTCTTCGGGTTCTTCGATTAATGGAATTTTATTGTCAAGCGTAATTTGAACCGGGTCAGTTCCACCAATGATTACTTTAACGGGTGTAGAATACAGATTTCCGGGGGCACGGTTCCATTTTTGTCCTTCTCCCCTGTCCATTGGGAGTTTAACTATATGTCCGTCCCCTCGCTTAAAGGTTTCATATTTGTGAAACAATGCCTGGATAAAATACTCCCCGGGCGGAATATCAGATAGTTTTTCAAAAGGGTACCCAAAAACACCGGAACCTGTAACCGTTATTTTTCCGGATAAGGCATCAAAATCCTCTACATCCATACCGAAAAGTAATTGGGTATCAGGTCCATCCTTTATCTGGAATCGAGGCTCTGCTTCATCGTTTGTCGACAACATTAACATTATTCTTCCATCCTTTACTTCTTTTGCTAAAGATTCAGGAATATCTATTTCAAAAACCAATCCGTTATTTTCTTTTGTTTGTTGTTCACAAGATATTAACCCTGCACAAACTAACAGGACCCAAAAAAATAAATGCCGCATTATCCATTGATTTTATTATTAAGCATGTATAGTTGCTAAAAATAGGAAAATTTATTTACTCGGCAATTCCTGAAAAGCAGTTACCTTTAAAGCCGATATGGAACTATCAGCTAAAGAATTACAGGTAATTGCAGACACTTCTTTTTTACGAACAAAACAAGAAGTAACGGTTAAAATCCGGGAATTACTTGGAGAAACCAGGAAGGAACTTCTGAAAGAAATAAGCCGATCCGGTTTTAATTTTCCTGCAGGAACAGACATTTCTACCGGAAAAATTTCCAGGGGGGAAAACTATTTGCAACTCCCCTATCAGGTACTTGATTTCCCTAAGTTATTTAAAAAGGAAGATATTTTCGCATTGAGGACCATGTTTTGGTGGGGCCATTTTTTTAGTTGTACTCTTCACCTTCAAGGCCATTCCTTAGAAACTTATCGCCCCAGCATTATCCGGAATTTTGAAATGTTACAGAACAGGGGTCTATATATTTGTAAAAATGACACTCCCTGGCAATATCATTACAACCCAGACAATTATGTTCCTGTTTCCCGGGAACATCTTGATGTTATACAACAATGTGCATTTTTAAAAATTAGTAAAAAGATCACATTAGATCAATGGAAAACAGTTCCGGGTTTCAGTATTGATTTTTTCAGAAATATGTTGGAAGTATTATCTACCTGATTAACGATGAACACCTTCGAAAAAGACCGGCAATATTATAAATTCTGTTTTTATGGATTCCTTAAAAACTTAAGGTTTTTTGAGGCTTTTTTATTACTGTTTTTTCTGGAAAGCGGTCTTAGTTTTTTCCAGATTGGGTGGTTATATGCCGTGAGAGAAATATCGAGAAACCTCTTTGAAATTCCTGCCGGATTTATTTCAGATGGAATTGGGAGGAAAAAGACCATGGTCACTTCTTTTTCGGTATACATTTTAGGGTTCTTACTGTTTTATTTTTCCGGATCGTTTTGGTTATTTGTTCTGCCCATGATTTTAATGGCTGTTGGGGATGCTTTCAGGAGCGGTACCCATAAAGCCATGATTTTTGACTATCTGAAAGCAAAGGGTTGGGCTGATCAGAAAGTAACTTATTACGGGCACACCAGATCGTGGTCACAAATGGGGTCTGCCATTTCTGCGCTTTTGGCTGCAACAGTGGTTTTTTTAGGGGATGAATACCGCATTATTTTTCTTTTTTCCATCGTTCCCTATATTCTTGACCTCATCAATCTGGCCACCTACCCATCCTATTTAAATGGCACCATTGCCAAAAACCCAGGTACCAATTTCAGGGCCAGTTTGAAACGCATATGGCAGGAATTTGCCTATACATTTAGAAATTCTATTGTATTAAAAGCTATTGGTAATCAATCTTTTTACACTGGCTTTTACAAAAGTCTGAAAGATTATATACAGCCAATGTTGCAGGCCCTGGCTATTGCCTCTCCATTGCTCATAACCTTACCAGATAAAAAAAGGACTTCCATACTTATAGGCTTGTTCTACTTTGGAATGTTTTTTTTGAATGCAGTTTCTTCCAGAAATTCCAAAAATTTCTTGTTGCTTTTCTCTTCCCAGCGAACAGCTTTGAATACATCTTTCCTGTTGGGTATTGGGTTGGCAACTGTGAGCAGTCTTTTTTATCTGAAAGGTCACCTGATTGCTGCTGTATTGTGTTTTGCTTGTATTTATTTTGTAGAAAATCTCAGGAAACCCATCGGCATTTCCTTTATCGCAGAAAACATACCATCCGGGATCATGGCCTCGGTATTATCTGTTGAATCGCAAGTGCATAGTATAACCGCAGCCGTTTTGGCCCCCTTAACAGTATGGCTGGCAGATCTATTTGGAATTGGCTACGCCTTGTTATTAATTTGTGGCGTGGCAATACTCATTAGTCCTCTAATTGTACTACCAATGAGAGGAAAAGATTGAAAATCACATAAACACTCTATTTTCAAAACAATCTTCGTTTTTAACTGTAAAAGTTGCAGAAA
>QQUB01000609.1 GCA_008501835.1 Bacteroidota bacterium | reverse complement strand
TTCGTCCTACTCATCCTGATCCTGATGTTCAATTGAGGTTTAACTGGAATAGTGCGCTGGCCATGGATCCTTTTGATCAGACTACCATTTATTTCGGGAGCCAGTTTGTGCACAAATCAGATGACCAGGGATTTACCTGGGATATAATTTCTCCGGATCTGACGACGAATGATCCGGAAAAGCTAAAACAATATGAAACTGGTGGTTTGACACTGGATGATTCCGGGGCGGAAAATTATTGCACCATTCTTGCCATTGAGCCAAGTTCCCTTGAAAAAGACATGATCTGGGTAGGAACGGATGATGGAAGAGTTCACCTGACCATGGATGGTGGTACTACTTGGGAGGATGTTTCTCCTCACGGTTTTGGAATGCCCAAAGGAGGTTGGGTAGCCCAGATCCGTGCTTCGAGATATAAAAAAGGAGAAGCGTATGTGATTGTCAATAATTATAGAAACTTTGACTTTAAGCCATATTTATTCAGAACAAGAGACTTTGGTCAAAGTTGGGAAAGTCTTGTGGAAGAAAAACAAATTCCCGGATATACCCTTAGTCTTGCCCAGGATCTGGAAGAACCAAACTTATTGTTTTTAGGCACTGAATATGGTTTGTATTTCAGTATCGATGAAGGAAAAGAATGGACGAAGTGGACGCATGGATTTCCAACGGTTTCTACTATGGATTTGGCTATTCATCCAAGAGAACATGACCTGGTTATAGGAACCTTTGGAAGGGCAGCCTATGTTTTGGATGATATTCGTCCATTGAGAGCTCTGGCAAATCAGGGGACTGGAATGCTGGACCGGCAACTGGTACTTTTTGATCCACCTTCAGCATTCATAAATCAATATCAGCAGCCTTCTGGAACACGGTTTGGCGCCAATGCTATTTTTAATGGAGAAAATCGCCGGGGCGGAGCTAATATTTGTTATTTGATCAACAAACCAGATAAAAAGAAGCAGGAGAGCAAGAAAAAGGAGGGTGAATCAGAATCTGCTCCACTTGACTCGATAAAATTGCAAGTATATTCAGCTGAAGGAACATTGATCAGAACACTTACCAGAAAGACTCCGGAGAAAAACGGACTTCATAAAATTCAGTGGTATCTAAATGAAAAGGGAGTAGCAAGGCCATCGAGGAGTAACCGTGGACGGAGAGGAGGGGAACCGGGTGGCGTTACCGTTCTTCCAGGAAAATACATGCTGAAAATGACTTTTGGGGATCAGGTTGATTCCACTTTCATAGATGTAGCCTATGATCCAAGGGTAGAAATGCCTTATGAGGTACTCAGGGCAAAATATGATATGTTGAAAGAACTTGAGGGGGTTACTTCAGTAGCTACTGATGCTGCCAATAAATTGAAATCCTCTCTCAAAATTCTAAATGACTATAAAAAAAGAATTGAAGCAGAAGAAGATAAAGAAACTTATGAGGAATTATTGAAAAAGCATAAGGTATTGAAGGATACCATAAATGTGTTTTTAGATGAAATGTTCGGAAAGGAGAATAAAAAACAAGGATTTGCCAGACAAAAAACTCCAAGTACGATATCATACCTTTATACTGCTTCAAGATATGTGAGGTCCTTAGAGCAAAAACCCGGGCGAACGCAGGAAGTTTTGATCAAAAATGCAAAGGATAAGCTGTCCGTGCTTTTGGAAAAGATCAATGGTTTTTATGCAACAGAATGGCCGGAGTATCAAAAAGAGGTAGAAGCGTTGAAGTTGAGTCCTTTTAAATCCTTTGAGCCATTTGAACTGGATTAGAAGGCCGATAAAGAAAATGCGATTTGCAGGCCGTCTTCCGGTAATTCTGCAAATCGCATTTTTTATTTTAGCTAATAAGGATCTTTATTCCCAAAGAATATTCCTCTTGTTCCGGATATACCGTTTGACGTTTAGCCAGAATGCGAGAAATAAATAAATAACCACTGGAGATCCCAGGGTTAAGAAAGAAATATAAATGAAATATAATCTTACCCTGGTGGTGGCTACACCAATCTTGTGGCCAAGATAATCACAAACTCCAAACGCAGAACGTTCGAGTAACTCCTTCATGTTTTCAAGCTGGGTTGGAATTCTCATGTTTGAGCTCATTTACCTAAAATTACAAAAAAAAGGCTCTTATGTTTAATAAAAGCCATTTTTTGTACAATTTATTGTGCTTCATGGTGATATTAATCCATGTTTAGAACCTTAAACAAGTACCCGGCAACCAGTAACCTGAATTGGCTTAATTGGCACTTGCCATGTTTGCACTTGCAACAACCTGGTTGTCAATATTCAAAACTTCAGAATGGACCAATTTTGTTTTGCCATTGTAGGTGATGAATAAGCGCAGGTTAAAATCTCCTGAATTCTTGTAAGTGTATTGTTGATTTTTACTCTTCAGGTGCTTCTTTTCTCCATTGCCGAAATCAATAAGGTAGTTGGCATTGCTGTTGAAGCTGTTTATTTCAAATTGCATTCGTGATCCTGCTTCCTTAATTCCTCTTACTTTAAGAAAGGAATTCCAGTTTGTCTCAGAATCTTGTGGGTGGTCCTTATCAATGGAAACGGCAACCACTTTTTCAGTTTCGCCTGAAAATTTCGTGATATCAGTGGAAGTAAAGCTGAAAGCCATGCCTATACCTCCGACAACTATCATGATTAATAAAAATGTATTTTCGATTAAGTGTTTCATTGTAAAAATAGTGTTTCATAATGTGAATAGTGTTTTTTCCGCTTTTACAGGTATTTAGGTCGTCGCATAATAAGGGCCTTACGGTCTTAGACCGATTAAAGGAACTTACTTTTGTAAAGGTCAAAGGATTACCAGGGATACACGTTGGCGTATCCTAAATTAAAAAGCAATACCAGTGACAGAAAACCTTGGGCTCAGATAGGTCTAGCCAATTGGGCACAACCAATCAATAGCAATCCAACTTTAGCTAAGCTGATTTCTCTGTTGCCATGTCAGAGCCCGTTTCCAGATCCCAGGGAGGGAAGAAGCGAAATGATTTGTAAAAATTTTTCATAGTGTTTCAAATTTTAGTGTACAATTACAATTAGTGTTTTTCTTTTTTTTGGTATGGAAATAACAATCTCATAGTAGGGCAGGAGCCTGCTCCCAGGATATGACTGCCTGTTGCAGTCAAGTGATAACCTCGATTGTGTTGTAGAATAGCGTTTAAGTGCGTCTGGCGCACAAAACAGTTAATGGGAAGAAAAAAGAGTAAGTGATGTGTTCGTATTAAAACTTTTACAAATATGTGTTTATATTTTAATTTTTCATAATATATCAACACTTTTTTTTCTCTTTCCATCTTTTTTGCTCTCACTTATTTAATAAGCAAAATGCGTGCCAAACTTATAATCAGCGTGTAATGGATGGTTAAAAAAGGTAATATTTATTGTTAGCGTGATGGGGGTTAGTGTGATAAGTATTTGATTTATAAATACTTATGGTAAGATTCGTCTTGAGAGAGATATAATAAAAAAAATCCTGCCGCAAACAATTAGCCTGTTTGGGCAGGAATAGGGAAAAAATCAAAATATATTTCTACTAATCCAAATTTGTAATTAATTCACTTACAGAAGGGTAGGCCAAAGGAGTTTTATTCAGGTCATTGTAGGAAATATTATTATTCATGGCTACTTGAATTAAGGCCATCAAGTCAGGTATATGGTCTCCAAAACCTGAAGCTCCCAATATCAGTCCTGAATTTTTGTCCACGCATATTTTTACAAAACCGGCCGTTTGGTTCCGGATGTTGGTTTTTAATAATTCGCTGTACTCTTTTTTGATAGTTATTGCCAGTGAATCATCGTTAACCATCTTTCCTATTTGTGCAACAGCCGGATTAGTATAAACAGCTTCAATAAAGTTAGAAGGATAAAGAACTGTTTCCTGCCCTTTAATCAAATGTTCAACAGCGATGCGTGCCTGCATTGTAGCTCTATTGGCAGTCATCGGTGTTCCGGTGACGTCACCAATTGCATAGAGCCCTTCAATACTTGTTTGACCGAATTCATCTATTTGAATGCTCTGGTCAGGTTGGAGTGCCAATTGATCAGACAGTTGCCCCAAAAATGAGAGGTCTGCTTTTCGGCCAATGGCAATAAAACCATATTCACTCTCAAATTGCTGACCATCATTGGTGGATGTTGTGACGACCTGGCCT
>QQUB01000708.1 GCA_008501835.1 Bacteroidota bacterium | reverse complement strand
TTGTGAAAGACGGTTTCCGGGTGCAATTGACCCAATCGGAGATTTCACAAAAGATGGATCACATTACCAATCTTTCCTCCAACCAGGTACAAACCCTTCTGGACGGAATGCTTGAATCCGGCCTTTTACGAAAAACTCCGGCCGACCTTTTTGAATTGGCCAACAACTTTATCGCCCGCAAGGCTCATGAAAAAATAGAAGCCGAAAATCGCGTTCTCAGAACCATAAAGAATACCATCCAGGACCGGATGAGCAGGAATCAGCTGCTGGATGAAACCTACCTCAATTACATCACTCCTTCCCTGAATCAATTAGAACTTACTTCGGAAGAAAGAAAATTCATCCGAAGCTCGGAAGACGCTGTCAGGAGAAGAAAACGACTGATCAATTTAGCTCTGACGGCTTTATTCATCCTTATGGCTGTTTTCCTGATTGGAGCGGTTTATAACTCCAGGCAGGTTCAGAAGAATGCAGCAGCCATTCAAAAAAAGAACCAGGAATTACAAGTGGCCAGGGATAGTATTACCAAAGCCCTGAAGGAAGTAACAGAAGCTCAGGTTCTTGCAGATTCACTCCGGAAAGATGCTGAACAAAAAACGGTAATCGCTTTACAGGCAAGGGACACTGCCGAGATGTTACGCCGCAAGGCCATAGCAGACCGGGATAGTATTTCCGCCTTAAGGCAGGCAGCTTTGGCACTGGCATCCGAACGGGATAAACTCAGAAAACAAGCCGAAGAAAAAGCAAAGGAAGAACAAGAATTGCGAAAACTGGCAGAAAAAAACGAAGCCAGAGCAGACTCCCTGTATGATCGGTCGAAGCAACTCAATAAGATCATCACTTCAAGGATTGCCGCTACCAGGAGTTTGCAAATCGAAGACACTCATATGCGGTCCCTGATCGCCCTGGAAGCCTATAGGATCAATAAACACAATGAAGAAGTAGGGGATATTTACCACCCCAATATCGTCAAGGCGCTTTATTCTGCCGTTTCGGCTACCAAAGAGGACTTTTTCAGAAGCAAGGAGATCATTGGAAGTGTCAAAGACATTGTTATTTCGCCCAACGGTGAAGCTTTTTACACCGCCGGCAGTGATGGTAAAGTGCGGAAATGGACAATCCAGGGGAATTGGAATGACGTTCAACTTGGAAAGCCCAAAGTCAAGGTTGATACACTAGGTGCCCAGGGTGGTGGTGTTCATAATACAATTGCACTGAGTCCCAACGGAAGGTTATTACTTGTTGGAGGCGGAATCGGTAATTTTCAGATACTGGATACCCAAAGCGGGCGATTGCTCTCTACATACAGTCTTCCTCACATTGGTGAAAGAATCTACGACTGCGCATTTGATGATGAAGGCAATTTCTGTGGGATGGGGATGAATTACGCCTACTTCTGGTTTGAAGGCATTCTTGGAGACGTAGAACAAAAACATTTCCGTTTCAGAAGAAATACTGAAGACCGAAGCCCACTCATCAGTATTAAGAAACTCCCTTCCTCCGTTTCATTAATCCGTCGCGTGGATGGAGAATTTATCCCATATTCTGTTGAAGCCAATTATGACGGTTATGCGTTTATGATTAATACTCAAAAGCTGGATGGAGAAAAAAACATAATTGAGGAATACCCTATTGATTTCGGTTCTACCAGTGATTATAACCATGGAAACCTCACCGCCATGGACTTCTATCAGTATGATGAGCAAAACGGCTTAATGGTCTATGGATTCAGCTCGGGTAAGATTATTTTCATGCCGGTGGATGAACTACATATTGATAATGACCCATTCTTCGGTTCCGGTAAAAATATATTCAAGCCACATCAGGCTTCTATCTCAACCATGACATTCAGTGATGACGGACGCCACCTGGCAGTAGCCAGTTATGATGGAAGTGTCAGTGTCTGGAACCTTGACAAGCTCCAGGATGCGTCCTACCAGCCCATGATATTTGATGATATGTCATCCTGGGCAATGACTGTTGCTTTTGCCAACGACAACAAGACGCTTATTACGGGATGCAGAGATGGCAGTATTTATTTCTGGAATACCAATCCGGATGATTACGCCCAATATTTGTGTTCCCACCTGGAAGATACCAAAGAGGTGTTCATTGCCCAACAAAAAGAGTTGAACGAACGTCAAAAGAAAACCGGTGTCCTGGGTATCCGTCATAACGAACTGAGAAAAAGTACATACATCATGTTCTTCGGTGAAATGGAGGATCCTGACATGGCAAAAGTAAACGTCTGCGACAGATGATGAAAAAACTGTTTTCCATATTGATATTTTTCCTTATCGCCCTTCCTGTATTTTCCCAGGAGGAAGTCGACCTGTATGATGATTGCTACGAATTACTGGATAAAGCCCGAAATGATTTTGAAATTGGAAAATTAGAACGGGTAGAACCGAGAATCAAAGGGTGTCTGAGGAAACAGTTGTCCACTGATCTTCGAAAAAAAATCCTGGAACTGCTTATTGAAAGTGCTTTATTCCTAAATGACCAGGAAAAAGCCGAGGAGTATTATCTGGACCTGAAATTCATAGACCCGTTTGCCACATTCAATGGCTTTGTTCCTGAATTGCGGTACCTGTCTGACAAATTTGTGACTTTCCCCTCCACAACCTATAGTTTTCACGCAGGAGGAACACCCAATCTGGTAGGGATAGATATGGATGGAACTCCACCGGGCGTTGAATTAATGGATTTGAATTTAAAACGGGAAGGAGGTGACCTTTTCGGGTGGTTTGCCGGAGTTGAGGCCGCATTTAATGTGGATAATTCCAGGTGGGACGCCAGTGTGGGATATACCTTTCACAAAAACTATCTGCATTATGCTGCTGATTTAGGCAATGCACTTTTTGATCCTCAAACAGGGGAAACAGGTCCGGCAACGCTTACCTTCAGGGAGCAATCCCATTGGTCTCAGCTATCCCTAGGGCTTATTTACCAATTCAAAAAAAGAGATCGTTTTGAAAGAGCAGTTTCACCCTATCTCTTTGTACGAATAGGAGGTATTTACAATCATAACAAAGCTGCCAAAATCTTTGAACCGGGGATTGATTTTGTGATACAGGATGTTTTAAGAACTCGCAACTCCCTCGATATTGGCCCTTTCCGCAGGGATTTTTTACTTTCCGCCAAAGCCGGAGCAGCAGTTCGGGTTAGATTATATCGTCATTTATTTGCCCAGACAGGATTTGTTTATCACAGAATTCTGACCAATATGGGGCAGGAAGTCAAGGATTATACCCCTTATAACATTATGGTCGATACTTTTAATTTCCAGGACGATAATTTCACTGCTCACCAGATTGGCATATTCGCCGGTTTTGGAATTTACCTGTTCAAAACGAAAAGAAAATAACCATGGGAAAAAGATTCACCTTGATTTTGCTTGTCCTGACCATCATGACAACTTCAAAGAATATGGCACAACAACCTTTTGGAAATGAACCTCTGGTTCACACCTACTCTATCGTGGCAATGGATCCTGAAACAGGGGAAATGGGAGCTGCTGTGCAATCCCACTGGTTTTCTGTGGGTTCAATCGTCATATGGGGAGAAGCAGGCGTTGGAGTGGTAGCCACTCAATCATTCGTCAATCCGGCTTATGGTCCCAATGGAATTGCATTGATGAAAATGGGTTTTTCAGCTGACGAAGCTTTAAAAATGTTACTAAAGAAAGATGAAGCCAGAGAAGTCAGACAGGTAGCTTTTTTAGATGCAAAAGGCAATGTTTCTGCCCACACAGGAAGTAATTGTATCGATTACGCAGGAGACCAACAAGGAGCATTCTACTCCGTTCAGGCCAACCTTATGGAAAGCGAAAAGGTCTGGCCAATGATGGCCAAAGCTTTTGAAGATTCTAAAGGAAAACCATTGGCAGAAAGGCTTGTCCTGGCTCTGGAAGCAGCCCAGGAAGCTGGAGGTGATCTAAGAGGCAAGCAATCCGCGGCTATTTTGGTAGTTGCCCCGGAAGCCACTGGAAACTCCTGGATTGATCGCCGGGTAGACCTGCGGGTAGAAGACCACCCCACCCCGGTAAAGGAACTGCGTCGATTGTTAAAAGTCCATACCGCTTACACGCATATGAATAACGGCGACCTCGCCATCGAACATGGGGATGTTGATAAAGCCTTAAAGGAATACAGTGCGGCCGAAGCCAT
>QQUB01000696.1 GCA_008501835.1 Bacteroidota bacterium | reverse complement strand
ACGTGCCCAATAAAAACAGTACTCCCAGGAGGTTGAGCAGTTTCCTCATTTTATAATTCTTTTGCTTTGTGTACCAATTGGATGAATTCCGCCCTGAAGCCATAAGGGTCATAAGTCATGGCATTCCCGGCCCAGTTGATGATCTTGTCGTAGTTGAGATCTCCTTTATAATTGGAATCCCACAACATCATTCCGAATCCGGCAGCACATGCAGCAAACCTCATATTCTCAGAAGCACTTTGGAATGATTGCGGGCTATCCATTACATCCATGGACAAAGGAATACTTGAATCTTCATCCGGAAGTTTATACCTGAAATCAATGGTAATGGCCGCAGAGTTCGGCAAACTCAACACTGAAGGGATAATTTCATACAAAGCAGTAATATTTTGTCCGGCTCCTATTTCCCCGGCATCCTTTTCGTCATCTTCGAAATCCTCCGTTTCCAAAAGTCTGTTCTCATAACCAATCAAACGATAGGCAAAAACAACATCAGGGTTGAAGTGAACCTGTACTTTCACATCCTTCGCAACCGTGAAGAACTTTTGGAATTCATATATCAACACCTTTTTGGCTTGATCAAGATTGTCCAGATACTCATAGGTGCCATTCCCATTATCGGCAAGTTGTTCCATTTTGGCATCCTGATAATTTCCGGTGCCCACACCTAATACCGTAAGGAAAACGCCCAATTCCCGTTTTTCCTCAATGAGTTCAACCAGCCCTTCCTGGGAAGAAACTCCAACATTGAAATCACCATCTGTTCCCAGGACCACGCGATTATTACCACCTTCAATGAAATTCTGCAAGGCAATTTCATAGGCTGTAATGATGCCCTGGGCTCCGGCGGTACTTCCTCCGGCCCCCAACTGATCAATGGCAGCTTTAATGGTTTCTTTTTCAGATCCAAGAGTTGAAGGCAACAATACTCCTGATTGCCCGGAATAAGTCACAATAGAAACTCGATCATTGTCCGCCAGCTGATCGGTGAATATTTTAAAACTTTCTTTCAACAACTCCAGCTTATTGGCAGAAGACATGGACCCCGATACATCGATCAGTAAAACGAAATTACTTCGAGGTATTTCCTGCTCAGGAATACTTTTGCCCTGAATACCAATTCGAAGCAACTTGTGCTGGCCGTTCCAGGGGCAGGAACTAATTTCCCCATTGAGGGCAATTGGATGTTGGCCGGTTGGTTCTTCATAGTTAAGGTTAAAATAATTCATGAATTCTTCCGAACGAATAGCTCCTCTCGGAGGTAGCTGGTTACTATTCAGAAATCTGCGGGTATTGCTGTAGGAACCTCCATCTGCATCAATAGAAAAAGTAGAGACAGATTCTTCAAGGGTTGTGATAAATTCATTTTCCTTGTATTCCTCATACCCTTCCCCTCCAGGGGCAGGTTGAGCGGCACTGGCGTCATAATCATAACTGTAATTGCCAGAAGTAAGACTGATAGCATTACTACTTTCGGGGTTATTATAACCTCTGTTATCATCATAGGTTTCTTTGGTGCAATAACTAAGGAAAAAAAGTAAAAATATCAGGGAGAGTGCGCGTAGGAAGAGATAGTGGGTTTTCATCTTTTTGAATTTTTGTTAAGACTTTCTACCTCTTTAGATGGGTATTAACCCGGGGATGGTTGGGAAAAATTGTCTTATTTTTCAACAGGCCTCCAAATGTCTTTCAAAGTTTTATCTATGAATCAGGGAGAGCAATCCAAATCATATGACTTCTTTTGGGGTATACTCATATTCCGTACCTACGGCACTTATTACTAGTTTTCGGTTTTGAAGTTACCCATATTAGGTCTCTACGAGACTATAAAGTCCCATCGGGACGACCTATGAGCTACTCGAACATCTCAAGTGCTGTAGGTACGGAATATGTCTTCGTCATCCTGGCCTAATTGCCCCCCACTTACGACTTTATCACTTTCTCCACCCAGCGCTGCTCACCCGACTCAACAGTCAGCATATAAATGCCTTCCGGCAAATGGGAAAGATCAAGGTTAAAGTCATTCAACCCTTTTTGAGTTTTCAAATTTTTGGAAACAACTATCTCCCCTAGCGCATTGGTCAGATACAATTGTACATTGGTTTCATCAATGGCATTAAACTGCAAATGACTTACATCTTTGACCGGGTTGGGCACAATTTGCAAATCCACAATGTCGGAAACAAGGGTTACGGTTTCCACTTTTGAATAATCAAACTGACCGTTGACATCCTGCATTTTCAAGCGATAAAAAACAGGTGTATTGTAAGGCACATCAAAATCTGTCAAATGATAGCTTCCAGCTCCCTTCGCCTGAGCAGTTCCGATGTTTACAAAATCTCCTCCGTCAATGGAACGTTGAATTTCGAATCGATCCAGATTGCGCTCATTGGCTGTTTCCCAAACCAGATCAACAGAAGATCTGCGTGCTTCAGCTTCAAAACTCAGCATTTGCACCGGCAATACATTATCCTGGACCCATACGGCATAACTCTTCGCAGGTAATTGGATATTTACATCATTATTGCCCGCTGAAACGGCAAGGGTTGGGTTGTTGGAATAATTGTTCGTAACCTCGGAAAAAGTCTGGCCAGGACTAAAATTGTCACTGCCATCATCATCTGAATCAAATTCAACACCCATCCACATATCTACGGCTGTGTTGCCAAAGTTGATTGCAACAATAATATCCTTTCCTGCTGCACCTGGAGCCATTTGGAAAACCATTAATTTGTTTGCTGACCCGGAATTAAAAAACTGGTGATAAGTACTTCCATGATTATTTAAGTACCAGGCTCTTGACGATTGGAAGATATAATTTTGATGGAGTTGAATCAACTCATCAATTTCAGTTTTAAGATTAACTCCCGGTGGATAATCAGCATTTGGCTGAACGCCAAAATACTCTGCATAAAATACACACGGCAGACCAATCTGGTTATTCGTCAACAAATATGCATACGCAAGCATCTGGTCATTCCAAACCGGTTCAAAAGCATGCCTGAGGTCATGGTTATTCAAAAAGGTAACCACTTTGTAAGCATTGGTTCCCATTCCGCTTGTAGCGATACCACTGCCAAAGATATCCCGGGCATCATGATTGTTATCGCATACATCTTTCAACTTCTGTCTTAAAGCAAAATCAAAAGTCCTGACATCTATGGCTGATTTAGTCCCCGGATCCATATTTCCTTCAACCGTATTCACCCAATTCAATAGGTTCCCCGCATTACCATCAAAAAACTCTCCCACCACCATTCCAGGGTCAATGCCGCTGTAATGTAAATTATCCATCAGGTCCCCGACAAAAGCCGGATCAAAGTGTTTTACAGCATCCATTCGGAAACCTCTAAAACCTACACTGTTCCACAACCATTTTGTCCAGTCGGTCAATAGCGTTTGTGTAGAGGTCTGACTTTGATCGTAATCATAAAAGAAAAGCATGGAATTCCAGTCTCCATCTAACTGTTCATAAGAAGTGGTAGTAGAATTTGGTCTGAAACTTTCAAAATTGGTTCCTCCCTGCCCACTCGGCATTCCCGTAAAATCCGTATAAGTCTGGTATTCCATCTGCCCAACGACATCCGCTCCGGCACCAGTACTCCAAATACCATAAACCCTGTGATCCGAATAACCTCCGGTATTGTTCAAATAGATATAAAGATTGTCACCGGCCGGGTTAAAATCTCCGGGATTGATGGTAATCTTGAACTCATCGACATTACAAACCATCGGATCAGGATCGTAATCGACATTCGCATTGTAATTACGCCCCAGAGTCATAACGGTTGAATTCCCACCAGTACCGCAATCTCCACCTCCGTTTGGTTCCATTTCCAGGGTATCGGTAAGTCCTTGCCAACCGACTACATCAGTATGCAAATAAACTCTGTACGCATAATTATCAAACTGAGCAGCTCCGGTTTTAGAACTCACCTTGAGGTAATAATCCCCGGCGCCATTACCCGAAGCACCGCCAAGCGGCAAAACACAACGAAAACGATCAGATGGAAATGGATTTTTCCAGGTTTGATAATGAGTAGTGATGTAATCCTTTACCGCATTATTGGTTTCTGCATCTCCTCCATCACGGTGATTATAAACTACATCTGCCACCGGCTTTACCCCGGCATTGTTCAAGGCAAAGATTAAGGCATCCAAATCAGCCCGTGTTCCA
>QQUB01000186.1 GCA_008501835.1 Bacteroidota bacterium | reverse complement strand
AACCAGTCCTTATCTGTCAGATCAGTTGGATCAGTGTTCTATTTTTATTTGCATTTAGGATAATATTCTTCTTCGTTTTTTGATTTTCTACTTTTAAAACAGACTCATTATTATAAACCAACCAATTCATAACTCATTTCAACCAATTTTTTGGCAGTGTCCATATCATCCGCATTTGGATTAGGTGATTTCATTGGCCAGCCACCTTTACGGCATTCTTTATCACGATACAATACACTGTGTTGGCTGAAGTAGGCTCCGGAATGCTGAGGAGCATCATCCGATAACAGGCAGTGCAGAGAAGTTTGAGCTGACTCCCACGAACTATCGCTAAAATTCAGTGCTGTAAAAACAGGACCCAGTACAGCCATTGATGCTTTCATAAAGGCATTGCCACCACTTCCAAAGTTGGAACGGGCCCAACCCGGGTGAATGGAATAGGTAGTTACGCCTGTTCCCTTTAATCTTTCAGCAAGTTCTTTTGCATACAAGACTACAGCCACTTTGGCTTCTCCGTAGGCTTCAAAGTTGTTGTACTTTCTGTTTTTATGGTGTAAGTCCTCCAGGTGCACTTTCGGCCTGCTTTTAGGGCTACCTGCATGTACAACAGAAGATATGATGGCCATTCGTGAATTTGGTGTTGCCTTTAATGTATCCAGCAACAATTCTGTCATTAAGAAATGTCCGAAGTAACTTGCTGACCAGGTGTACTCAAAGCCGTGTTTGGTGTATTTGGGTTTGTTCTCCATGTTCACCATACCTGCATTACACATCAGCCCATCTAACTGGTTGTGTTTGGATTTGAATTCCTTCACGAAGGATATTACAGAATCTAAATCCGCCAGGTCGCATTTGATGACTTCGGTGGTTCCTTTTGGATCCTGAAAAGATCTTCTTGCTTCATCCCCTGCGTCGGGTCTTCTAACCGCCATTACCACATGGGCACCTTGTTTTACCAATTGTTGGGCAGTTTCAAATCCAACGCCGGAGTTTGATCCTGTGACGATATATGTTTTTCCGGTTAAATCTTTTGACAGTGTTTTTTCATCACACCATATTACATTCTTATTAGCCATTGTTTAGTTGTTTTTGGTTATCAATGAATACAACACAAAAGTGCACACTTATTGATAAGGCCACGTAACCATTTTACGGGAAGGCTTAACCGAATTCCTGAATTAATGTGAGTTATGGATAACGTAAGGCTAAAGCCGAGGAAAAGGAAGGTTCTGTCATTGTCTATGTCGCTTCCGGAAATATTATACCTTTGGAGGTTAAACAATTTGGGGCTTTTCAGATATGTAAAATATGAAGGAAATAAAGTTACTCTTAATAATCTCTATCTTATTTTCACCTCTTCTCGTTGCAGCCCAACAAGATAGTATTGCCAACTTATCTGTATATAAAGTCAATCACAAAATTGAATTTCCCTTGGCGGTTCTCGGACATGGGCTGGCGTTCTATGGATATGATCAACTGGCTGGTGTTGCTTCCCTAAGTGAAACTCAGGTGCTTTCTTTATCACCACAAGATGTAAATTTATTTGACCGCCCTGCATTAAATTTTTCCCAAAATGGTTACGAGCGCGCCCACAAAGCATCAGACTTGGCAATGAATCTTACTGTTGCCAGTTCGGTCCTCTTGTTTTTGGATAAAGAGATAAGAAAAGACTGGAAAGACATTATTACGCTTTACCTTCAAGCTCATTTGGCAGGCTCCGTTACCTATCAGGCAGCAGCGTTTCCAGTTAGGCGCCCCAGGCCATTAGCATATAATACCAATTTGTCATTAGCGGAAAGATCAGGCTCTAATACCAGCAATTCTTTTTTTAGCGGACATACGAGCACTACCGCTATAGCTAGTTTTTTTATGGCCAAAGTATATAATGATTATCACCAGTTGAGTCCCCGGCAAAAAATATTGACCTATGGAGTAGCTTCATTACCCCCAATATTTGTGGGATACTATAGAATAAAAGCAGGCAAACATTTCACATCTGATGTCATCACAGGGTTTGCAGTCGGGGCCCTTACCGGAATATTGGTTCCTGAGCTTCACAAAAGAAATAAAACCAGGCTTAGTTTCCTTCCAATATATGAATCGGGGATAAAGGGAATTGCACTCACTTATTCTTTTAAATAATTGATTGTTATAGACTTGATAAAAGCTTCTAAATAAAACTATTGAAAACAGGATATAACAGATAAAATAATACGGACAGTACGATTCCCACTAAAAATATGGTTAGGGATTTTCTTATAAACTGATATTTTTTCCCTAAAGTAAGTCCCAAATAGTACAAGTCTTTTATCATACTTGTATAGAGGTAATCCTGATCATTCATCAATTGTAAAAACCCCCACTCGTAATCACGTTGCTGCATTCCGTGAAAATTGCCGTAATACAACAGGTTTCCCTGCTTATTTCGAATTTCCTCCTCTGTAAACTGCCCATGAGTAATTTCAGGACGAATGGAAAGAATGGCATAAATAATGGAAACAACAGAAGTCAAGGTCAAAAGGAATACTGGGACTATATTAAAATTCAATTGAAAGTTTTCCAGGGGAGTTGAATTCCCGATAATACCTCCCAACACCAAAGAAAGAATAATGGAATTAACAGTGATCATAATATTGGCCTTACGATCTACCATTTCATTTAAGGTGTAGTGATTTTTACTGGTAGTTCTGAAAACGGTTTGAATTCCCCGTGCATCTCTCCCTTTAGTGCTTTGGAGGTTTTTTTTCAAAGCTTTAAGTTCCTGGTCACTAATGTCTAATTCCTTTTTTAAAGCTAAGTCAGCCGTTTTATCCAGCTTCTTTTTTTGCTTTAATAAATCTTGTTGTAAATCATCCAGTTTAGGTTGAAATTCTTCCTGGCAGTGGGGCAAGTAAAATTTAAGGGTTTGAGTTAATGAAATGGACATGTCATACCACTTTCTCCTGCTAATATTGATATCCCGAAGCAGCATTTCATCATACATTTTTTTTATGATCTTCTTGCTGTTTCCTAGAACAATATCAGCCACCATAGCGTCGGCCAGCAACTTACCCAGCGTAGTTTCAGGTACGGTCGGAAAAACTACTCCATAAATAGAAACCTCAAATTGTTTAAGGAGTTCTTCGTCCAACAACCCCGCCTCAGCAAACACCTTAAGGCTTTTTTGAAGATTTTCGTTAAGGTTAGATGTAAACGATCCATCTTTAGTAATGCTAGAATAATAATCATTATAAGAGGCAGAAATGATCCAACTGGCAATAATTCCCGTCTTTATAGTTTCTTCGGGAAGTAGGGCCAGTTCTCCTACCGTTTTTACATGCCCGGCATACCTCTTTGCGAACTTATAATTATGGTAAACCAATTTCTCAGGATATTTAATAATAATACCCGAGGCAAAGTTTTCTACCCTTTCTAAAATGTGATCCAGTTCCTTCATTTTCAATGATTAATAGTTCCCTCTAAAGATAATCAAAATAAAAAATTAGCGATGGTCAAGGGTGTTAGCTAGTTCCTCAAAACAGCCAATGGAAGTTATCAAAATAGAGGATAGGAAAAGGCTACATCAGCACTCCGTTCTTTGCCTGTACTGAAGGTGGCAATTCTGTTTCGCCAAGCATTTCTCTAAGGTCTATTTCTATCACCCTGCACAAAGACATCATCGGTATATCGCTGGCTGTTCCCGAAAAGGGATTTTCGGAGTAATCTCCTACAATTTCCATCATAACATAAACCCAACCAATAAGCGCTGTTACAGGAATGGACATCCACAATCCCCAATCACCTAATTTCATCAATTCAGGAATCATACTGAAAGGTAAGAGCACAATAAAGATCCCTACGAAATATCGACTCATATTGGCATACTGACGAGGCAGGGGAAATTTTTTTATGCGCTCATTCTTCCCTTGTAAGGTATAAAAGCTTTTCAGCACATTTTCCATTTCCATGTGACGGAAATCATCAATGAGGTTTTGTTCCCTCAATTGGGTAAGATCCCTGGATTGTTCGTTAATGATTTGTGTAGCTGTATTGACATTAGCAACCAACCTGTCGTGTTCATCTTGTGGAAGGAATAATTTCAATTCTGTACGGGTGATCTCATCATCCAACAGACCTATTCCAAATTTATCCTGATACATTTTGGCGGTTCTGCCCAAATGGCCACCCTGGCTGATGTGTTCC
>QQUB01000921.1 GCA_008501835.1 Bacteroidota bacterium | reverse complement strand
TCCGGGGATGCGGCATACCCCTGACTCGGTGTATCAGAAAGGGTATAATTGTAGGTCATTGTGGTGTAGTAATTGTCCGTTACTTCATACAACGTTGGTGTATGAACAGCAACGCCTAACCGAATGGCCTGTGACATGCGATAGATCATTCCCATTTTCAGGTTTACACCACCACCGGTAGTATTCAGATATTCCGTGTATTCCAGGTCGTCAAAGGTAGGAACGTTGCCGATATCTCCTTCTCCATTATCAACCTCCCTGTATTCCTTACGTTCTGTAAAGCTCACGATAGGAAGTCCCATGGTCAATCCTACAAGAATCTTTTCATCGACATTGGCTGCCATACCTACAACGATTTCCTTGATACTTCCATTGGTTTGAACAGACTGCTCCTTAGTAGTTAGGGCATCTGGAGAAAGGTCAAAATCGCTTTCGTAATAACCATCTTGTGGGTCATCAAAGAGCGCTTCGGCATCAAAGGCAACTCCGGATTCAAATTCATCAAAGCCATCTGAGCCATTGGCCAATTCCTGAAAACGATTCACAATAGATCCTTTGGAATCACCCTGGAAATAAAAATTGCGGTTGAAATCTGCCAGTTGGTTCATACCGATACCGAAGTTGAAAGTGGCTACTTTTTGACCGGGACGATACATAGTGCGAACCAATCCGATATTGTGGAAATTGAATTTTGTTTTTGTTTCCCGCCAGACATTGTTTTTGACATCGTTGGTCAAAAGAGAGTTGACTTCTTTTTTGGTCATTCCCGGAGTTAATTCAAATACTGATTTTCTAAACCAGGCAAGACCTGCGGGGTTGGTACTGAGTACGGAAAAGTCTGCTCCTAAAGCCCCCATAGCGTTACCCATTCCCATCGACCGGGCAGTTCCTATTTGAGAATACTGGGAGTAACGAACAGCATCCGTTTCGTTTTGTGCGTGTATAAACGTTGCCATCAATAACATCAGGATGACAAGGTATAATTGTTTGTTTAGTTTCATTACTTCAATTTTTTTGGTTGTGTTTCAACACTTTTAAGGCTAAAAAAATGGGGTGAATCCTTGCGATTACACAACGACACCCCATTTTGACTCTATTTAGAATATATTTTTAATTCCTTCCGGAACGACTGCTGCTGCTTCTGGAAGAACTGCTTCTGCTGCTACTGTTTCCTGAGCTACTTCTTGAAGAAGAGCTGCTTCTGGCACTACTACTTCTGCTTGAGCTGCTTCTGGAAGAACTGCTTCTGGCGCTACTGCTGCTTCTGGAAGGCGAACTGCTTCTCATGGAACTACTGCTCCTGCTCCTTGAAGGCGAACTGCTTCTAGCACTGCTGCTACTTCTTGAAGGAGAACTACTCCTTGCGCCACTGCTTCTGCTTGAGCTGCTTCTGGAAGAACCACTCCGTGCGCCGGAACTACTCCTTGAAGGAGAACTGCTTCTTGCCCGACTGCTGTTATTACTTCTTGAAGGGGCCGCTGAGCTATTGCTGCGGTTTCCGCTTGAAGACCGGGTAGAAGGACTATTTCTTCTGCTGGAAGGCGTGGTCGCTCTGGAAGAATTATTGCTTCTTTGAGGTGTCCTTGTGGCAGAAGGTTTAGTGCTGCTTCTGCTAGGATTGTCATAAGAAGGTCTTGTATTTCCGGAACGAATCCTTTGGTTAGAAGGCTTTCTGCTTGGAGCAGGTTTAGTCGTAGTTGAAGGACGATTACTGCTATTGCTGTTTTCCCTGATACGCGTCTGGCGTTCAGGAGTAGTGCTTGGGCGCGTGGTTACGCTGGCAGGGTCTTTGCTTTCCCGACTGGTCCTTACTTCTCCTGAATTCGCTGAACGTTCAGGCTCAGTAGTACGTGCCTGTGTTCTTTGAACATCCGGACCGGTGCTTCTCGCAGGTGAATTGTTCACATTCACTGGAGTATTATTTCCTATAGACCGCACATTGGTTCTTGGTGCAAGAGCGCTGCCATTAGTCCTGGGACCATAATAGGTGCCGTTACCATCGTTGTAAATATTGTTGGTTGTACTTACCGTATTGTAGGTATAACCTCCACCCCATGAAGGCGGGCAGTAGATATTAGAACCATAGTAATACCCATTATAACCACCATAATAAAAGTCGTTATAATAGAAATTATTGTAGTAGTTGTTATAGCCCCAGTAGTTATTATAATTATACCAGGAGTTGTAATGTCTCCATGGACGGCTGTAACCGAATCCGTACCCTCCCCAGGAATACCAGTTATTCCAGCGATTCCATCTTCTCCAGCTGCGATAATCTCTCCTCCAGCTATTATAGGAGTAATAATCATCGTAAATAAGAACGGTAACGCCAGGGGTCCAGAAAGGATCATAATAGGAAACATCTACATAACACGGGTCGAAATAGTCAAATCCGTAATATGGTCTGTTGAAACGTCGGATTCTTGAAGAGTATTGGTAATCATAATGACCATCATCATAATACTCATCATACTCGAAATCCATGTCATCGTCATAATACTCATTACTCGCGTATGAGTCGTCCTGATAACTATTGTCATAACTATAGTTATACGTATCCGAATCAGCATCCGGATCGTAGTACAGATCGTCATACTGAGCCATCAACCCGGTGGCCCCGAGAAACGCCCAAACGAATGTGAGTAAAAATGTTAATTTTCTATTTTTCATAATGCAATTGTATTATTTGTAATTACTGTGGTTCTCTTACAGCTTACAAGCCGTAATTTATTACATTTGTGGCTCATTTTTAGTTAAAAAGAGCTTAAAGTGCCTTTTGGTTGAGTTAAAGTTCTTTGTTTTAGGGCTTTAACTATTGTTAAGACAATTTCATTTTCAATAAGTTACACCTATTTGGGCACTATTTCAAGCGGTTATGTGTTAAAAAGCGTTAAAAAGGATCATGTCAAAAGAAATTACAAGCAGAAGCGAAGATTACGCACAGTGGTACATCGACATTGTAAAAAAAGCTAAACTGGCTGAAAATTCAGCAGTGCGTGGATGTATGGTGATTCGCCCATACGGATTTGCCATTTGGGAGAATATGCGTGATCAACTGGACAGAATGTTTAAAGAAACCGGCCATGTTAATGCTTATTTCCCGCTGTTCATCCCAAAGAGCTTTTTGAGTAAAGAGGCTGAGCATGTGGAAGGATTTGCCAAGGAATGTGCGGTTGTGACCCATCATCGTTTAATGAATGATCCCAACGGGTCGGGTGTTGTTGTGGATCCGAGCGCAAAACTGGAAGAAGAACTCATTATCCGCCCTACTTCAGAAACAATAATTTGGAATACATATCGTGACTGGATCAAGTCCTACCGTGACCTGCCACTGCTTATTAATCAGTGGGCAAATGTGGTTCGTTGGGAGATGAGAACACGTCTGTTCCTCCGTACAGCGGAATTCCTCTGGCAGGAAGGGCATACTGCCCATGCTACCAAAGAGGAAGCTATTGAGGAAACGATCAAAATGCAGGGTGTTTATGCCCAGTTTGCGGAAGAGTATATGGCTATGCCAGTGGTGAAAGGAGTTAAATCTGCCAACGAACGTTTCGCCGGTGCGGAAGAGACCTATACCATTGAGGCATTGATGCAGGATGGAAAAGCACTTCAATCCGGTACTTCCCACTTCCTGGGACAGAATTTCGCTAAAGCCTTTGATGTGAAGTTCCTGAATAAGGAAAATAAAGAAGAATTGGTTTGGGCAACCTCTTGGGGCTTGTCTACTCGTATGATGGGAGCGCTGATCATGACTCACTCAGATGACCAGGGATTGGTGATTCCACCAAAACTGGCACCTGTTCAGGTGGTTATCGTACCAATTCCAAAGCCAAATCCAGAGATCAATGAGGTCGCTGAAAAGATCGTGGCCGAACTGAAAGCCAAAGGCATTCGAGTCGATATTGATATGGATGAAAAGAAACGTCCTGGGTTCAAGTTCGCGGAACATGAAATGCGTGGAGTTCCTGTACGTTTAGGCATCGGAAAACGTGATTTGGCGAATGGCGTGGTCGAAGTGGCCAGAAGAGATACCAAAGAGAAGAGTTCACAGCCGCTTGAAGGTATTGCCGATCATATTGAAGGATTGCTGGATGATATTCAGAACAATCTTTACAATAAAGCGCTGAAATACCGCGAAGAGCATACCTCGAGCGTAGATACTTTTGATGAATTCAAGGAAGTACTTGAAAATAAAGGAGGTTTCATCTCGGCTCACTGGGATGGTACTACTGAAACAGAATTGAAGATCAAGGAGCTTACCAAAGCCACGATCCGTTGCATACCTAACGATGTGGAAATGGAAGAAGGGAAATGTATCCTTACGGGTAATCCTTCGAAGTGCAGAGTGCTGTTTGCGAAAGCGTATTAAAGTCTGCAGTCCTCAGGCTACAGTCCTCAGTCAACAGTCCACAGTCTTCAGACAGGGGCAGAATGAGAAATGAATTGTTAGGAAAGAATTAGGGTTTAACTTTAGGGTTAGGCCCTAATTTTTTTGTTTAAAATGGAGAAAACGCTTCATTTTCCATTTTTTATCAAAAAAACGGAAAAAAAGCCCCTGAAAAATGTCACATTCACCTTTCTTGTGGCTTATATATATGGGCCAGGTTACTGGCAAAGATCAACAGTCAAACTTCAATACTCAAATGGAGATTAATCGAAAAACTCGACTTCAATGTTAGTAAAAACCTTTGCAAGTGCTGTCCAGGGTGTTGATGCCCGCACGATTACCGTAGAAGTAAATACAGGTGGTTTCGTTGCCGCCGGAAAGCAATTCTATCACCTCGTCGGCTTGCCGGACAATGCGGTTAAGGAGGGCTTTTCCCGCATTGAAGCAGCTATCAATAACGTCGGTTACCGAATGCAGCGGGTAAAAACAGTGGTTAATCTTGCTCCGGCTGATATTCGCAAGGAAGGGTCAGCTTATGATCTGCCTATCGCTACAGCAATTTTGGCAGGAACAGGGCAAATTTCCGGTGAAGAACTCGATCAATATCTGCTCATGGGGGAATTGTCGCTGGATGGAAGTTTACGACCGATCAAGGGAGCTTTGCCGATCGCCATTCAGGCACGTAAAGAAAAATTCAAAGGATTCATTTTACCAAAACAAAATGCCCGGGAAGCGGCCATCGTCAATGATATGCCGGTTTTTGGAGTTGAAAGTCTTAAAGAGGCGGCCCTGCTCGTGAGTGGGGAATCAGCTATGAAACCAGTGGAAGTGGATACCCGGGAAGAGTTTTTTTATCACCAGAATAACTACGATGTAGATTTTGCAGATGTCAAAGGCCAGGAAAACATCAAACGTGCCCTGGAGATCTCCGCTGCCGGAGGACATAATGCTATTCTGATAGGCCCTCCCGGAGCTGGGAAAACCATGTTGGCACGCCGATTTCCAACTATCCTGCCACCACTCACTTTGCACGAATCTCTTGATACCACGAAAATTCATTCAGTCGCTGGGCTGTTGCCCCAAAATGCAGCATTAGTAACCACGAGACCCTTCCGGGCACCACATCACACCATCAGCGATGTAGCCCTTGTCGGTGGAGGTTCTAATCCGCATCCGGGAGAAATTTCCCTCGCCCACAACGGGGTGCTTTTCCTGGACGAATTGCCGGAGTTTCAACGTACGGTACTGGAAGTGTTGAGGCAACCGATGGAGGAAAGACACGTGACGATTTCACGGGCCAGAGTCACCGTGGACTTTCCAGCAAATTTCATGCTCATTGCCTCAATGAATCCCTGAGGGTGCGTTGCATAGTTGTACTGTTTAAGAGAATAGTAGGGGCTTCTATCTTACAGTTAGTGGTTTTATAATCTTCAGGAACAAGGGTAGGAATATAAGAAAGGTTGATCTCGATATCTTCTTTGCCGATAATAATGGATTCGGTAATTATTTCAATAATGGCTTTTTTGTCCTCTTTGGAAAAATTATGCCATTGTTTATGAAGATTTTGAGCGTCATGTAATACTTGGCTGTTATCTAATGATTGAGTTTTTAGGGCATCTATTTGACCTTGCAATTCTGTAGTAGATTGCTCTATTTGTTTTTGCTTTTCGAATAATGGATTATGGTGTTCTTTGAATGCTTCTTTTGATATTTCCCCTTCGTGGTATAGTTCTAATACATTAGCAATCTTTTGCTTTATTCTCTGCAATTCATTGGTTCGAGTTCTGAGTAATTCTTCTTTGTCATTTAGTAATTGTTTTTCATAGCTTAGGTGGTTTTGTAATTCTGTATCAGAGAACAGAAAGTTTTCTAATTGGCTGTGGAATATTTCTTCAAGGTCATCAGGTGATATTTTGTTCTTGCAGTTCTTACAGATATACTTTGGAGATTTGGTACGCATGTACATTTTTGCTCCACAATCACATTGGGCAATTCCACTAAAGAGGTATATCCCTTTTCGTCTGACCTTTTTGTTACTCTTGGCCATATCATCCAATATCTTGTTACAGATATCCCATAGTTCATCAGTGATGATTCGTGGAGCTTCAATGAATACCCACTCTTCCTCTGGTTTTAACCTCCATTTTTTGCCTTCTCCAGTGCTTTCCGTGTAGTTCACTCGCCTTAATCCTTTTGCAATCGGGTCACGAAGCATTCTGTGAATAGAGGTATCTGAGAACTTTCCTCCTCTTCTTGTTCGATAGCCTTGCTCGTTAAGCATTGTGGCTACTGTACGTTTTCTTTTGTGTTTGGCGAAGAGTTCATGAATTAGCTTCCTTACTGGTGCTTCTCCTTCATTTAAAACAAGTGTTTTGTCTTCCCATTTGTAACCAAAAGGTGCTTCGCCCCCAAGAGATTTTCCAAGTTTAGCTCTTACAGGAACAGAAGCTTTAACCCTTGAACTAATCTCAGCTCTTTCCCATTCTGCCATAGCTGCTATTAAGGTATAGAAGAATCGTCCTGCGGGAGAAGATGTATCAATACTTTCATCTAGTGAAGTAAGGTCTGCATTATATTTTTGGAATAAATCGGCAAATTCTAAAAGTTCACGAGTGTTCCTTGCAAGTCTGGCAAGTTTGGAGAAGATAAGGCCGGTGATGTGTCCATTTTTAATATCTTCTAACATCCGCTTAGCTTCAGGATGGTTTATTACTGATTTTCCACTTACAGCTTCTAAGTGGTATACCTCAATAATATTCCAATTTTTTACTTCTGCATATGACCTTGCTCTATGTTCGTGGTGCTCAGGACTATCACCTTGGGCTTGATCTTCTGTGGAAACTCTGATCCAGATACCTACTCGTTTTTTCATAATTATTGCATTTTCTACAAAGGTAAGAAAAAGCAATGAATAGTATTGTTGCGTTTTGTGTTAATTTATTTCCTATGAATATTGAATCCAGTGTGTTTTTGATACTCTCCATTGGTTATGATTTCATGTATGTCAACTTAATTTGATACGACCTTTTGTATTTTTAACAAATTGTGCAAGATTTTCTATATGAATTATTAGTTTTTCTGAAAAAGGGTTAATAACTATTGAAAAATTGAAAATAATTTTTTAGCTTAGGGTCAACTGTTCATTATGTTTGTTTAACCATCTAAAAACCAAAATCATGGATGCTTTACTTTTCGATAAAACCGATCGGTTTTCGTCAATTTTTTTTGACTTTATACAAAAATTTCCCTGGAGTTAATGCGGAGGTGTTTTGCGTGGACATATTTTTCATGATACACTTCAATAAGTGAGAAAATAATTCTTGCTAGATTTAGTTGATAACTTTTTTTGAAAAGGACTTGCCTAATACTTATTTCTATATACAAGTTTTCTGCCTTACACTTTTAGGGCAATAGTTTAAAAAGCATGATTTATTCTCGTTGATAACGTAGATGAACACAGAAAATTAGGTGAATATTCAAAAATGACCAGTGAAAATCAGCGTGAAACTAAAAGTGTACGGTAGAGAATATACAAATTGGTTAAGTTGAAGAATCGTGGAATTCATCATTTTGGTATAAGTCTATAACTAAATTTAAAAAAGGTAATTCAAATGGATAAAAAGAGGATTTTTCTATGGTCACTATATGACTTTGCTAATTCAATTGTTTTTATAAACTTTTTGTTGTACTTTTCGCAATGGCTCGTTTTAGACGGAGGACTTTCAGATTTCTGGTATAATACTACTTTTGCTGTTTCAACAATTTTACTATTTCTGAGTGCTCCGATACTCGCAGGTTATACCGATAAATTTGGAAAACGTAAATTTTTCTTGGTAATTTCAACCTTTGGTACGGCTATTTGTTACGCAACTTCTGTACTTTTTTCCTTTCAGAATTCCAATATTTTTTTGATTGCATTATTCTTTTTACTTGGACAGTACTTTTATCAGCTTTCTTTCGTTTTTTATAACCCCCTCATTGAAGAAATCTCTGATGAAGAGCATAGAGGAAGGGTTTCAGGTATTGGTCAATTTTCAAATGCAATTGGTCAAGTAGTTGGTTTAGCAATTATGTTACCGCTTTCAGGGTCAAGACTTGCCCCTTTATTGCCTTCAATTGGGATTTTTATAATGCTATCCTTACCCTTCATTATATGGTATAAGGAAAATGATACTTTAAAATCTGAATACAATAATTCTTTTATCACTGGTTTTTATAAAAAATTAATACCGTTCTTCTCTCTATCTATGGCAACCCCACTCTTGGTAGCCTTCTTTTTTTATAATGATGCTTTGGTCACAGTAACAAATAATTATTCGATATATATGCAACAGGTTTTCGGAATTCCTGATTCTCAAAAATCTCTACTATTAATGTTGATAGTTGTAATGAATGCCGCAGGAGGTTTGTTGTCAGGTTGGCTTGGCGACAAGTACGGGATTGAGAAAACACTTAAGATGGTTTTAGTTTTTTGGATTATTGCTCTTCCTGCTATTGCCCTAACCTCTTCAATCACTATTTTTATCATATTAACGGCAATTTTAGGGCTTCTGATTGGGTCAATGTGGGCAATAAGTAGGGCGTATATGAGTGTTCTATTGGCCAAAGATAACTTGGGTTTGGGTTTTTCTTTTTATACAATTCTAGAGAGGTTTTCAACACTTGTTGGCCCTTTAACCTGGGGAATAATAATAAGTTCCCTAGGGACCGAAAGTAGTGCTTACAGAATTGCTATTGCATCAATGGCAATATTTGTACTGATTGGATTTCTAACACTTACGTTTTGGCGAAAGGATAAAAAAAGTTCATGACATGAAAAAATCACTGAATTTGCCGGTTATTAAATTTGAGCAATCTTGGGGTGGAGTTGAATGGATATCTAGACAAAAGTATGATAATGGAGATATTGATGAACAGCTCAATTCAATACTCGTCCCAAATGAGGATATTATTTCAGCATTGTCTAGTATGTTCAAGGAATACTATCCCAATGATTTACTTAACAAAATTGACACTAAAGGGGACGATAGTTGTCATGATACACTGCCATGGATTCACCATAAATTCTTATATGAATCATACAGTGGTGATACTGAAAAGTACAAACAAGCTTTAACCAAAGTTTTAACTAATGATTGGATTTTGTCATGGCACTGGCGAGCAGTATTGCCAACCTTAAAGCAGCATAACATCGACAAGAATAAAGTTACAATTATACAGATTTGTCATTTTAGAAAATGGGAAATGTTACTTTGTTTTTCCATTGATCGCAGAGTGTTAAATTCGATAAAGTCATTAAAAGAAATTCCTTTAAAAAATAAAAACCTTTTACGTTCACCTTTATTTGGCATAAGCCACAGATTAAAAGGGTGGGATACATATCGTCTTTTCTATAATAAAAAAACTCAAAAATACATTAATAATTCTATTAAAGCGTTTAATAGAAATCCTTTAAAGTTGGATTATTCGACTATACTAGGACGACATGATTGTTATTATATAATTGAAGATGTTAAACAAGTTTTGAATGGTTTTGAATGGACCTTAAGGTGTGAACTAGAGACAGAGCCAGAAAAATTACCGGATGATATTTTAAACAATTTCCCAATTAAAAGACCTTTAGATTTTGTTGAAATTCCAGCTTTTGATGGACATGACGGAATACCTCAACTCTTGTCTAGTGATAATTACTGTGAAGCCATCTATGAAGTAACAGAAGTACTTAATGACCATACAGCTAAATCTGTTCTTTTAATTGCACCTCCAGGTAGTGGGAAAGAAAAACTGGCTGAATTTGCTTTTCATTGCAGAGAAAGTAATAAAAGAGGAGAGTTTATTGCTACAACATTTGCAGGTCTTGACGCCACTGAAGTTTCAAAACTTTTATTTACTATTGACAAAATCTCGGAAGATTTTAATATTGAAAGGTATAGTCCGAAACCTCAAGATGGTCTAATATTACGAGCCTTGGATGGAGCTTTATTTATTGATGAAATTGATAAAGCAGATAGAAGTGTTCGTGATTTATTACTGAGAGTTCTTGAAAGTGGAGAAATAACTGAACCGAATACATCTCGAATTATTAACATAAAAAAACGAAAGCCACTATATATTTTTTCAGGAAGTATGGGACGGAAAAGCATGCTTCAGGAACCACCTTCAGATTTTTGGACAAGAATATCTCATATTGTGGAAGTCTCTCACCCATTAGCCATCGAAGATTTAGATAAATCCAAGAAAGTGGTTAAAGATTATTTATGGATGTTTTGGTCGAATCATGTAAAAGATTTTATGAAAACAAAATTAATCCAATTAAAAGGAAATCATATAACGAAGCCTTTATTAGAATATAACGAGCACCTCTATGGGTTTTTAATAAATGAAAAAACTGTTAACTTTGTTTGTGATATTTTAGCTGAAGAATTATCTGGAAGGGGGAAACCTTTAATAAGTATTAGAACTCTGAGATCAATAGTTGCCAGGTCTTTATTTAGGTTTATTGACACACTCCAATTTGCAAAATTTGATAATGAACCTATAGAGATATATAAAATCAAACATAAAAATGATTTCAAAGAAAAATCATTTAGTGATTGGTTTAATGAATTGTTAAAAATTGTAAGTATTGATTTTTTAGAAAAACAAATTGAAGAAAAAAACATTAACTCAATAGAACTAAATGTTCTTGAAAGTTTTAAATATGCAATAAGGATGGGAATTAAATCAATACAATAAAAATATAAATTATGGTTTTTGATAAATTGTATTCTATTGTTGAAAAAGAAATAGGAAGTAAGTCTAGGAGGGATTCGCAGAAAACAGAAATTGTTCATGCAAATTTAATCTCCAACAAGGAAGTAAGATCCATACTTGAAATTCAAAAACCAATCATTGATAATGTGTCTGATTCTTTAGAACTTGAAAGAGGAAAGGTTTATGCGGTTAGACAGGATACGTCTTATGGTTTAACAGGTTTTAAACAACCCGTAATTGCCTCATTAATACTTAAAACGTTAATTGACTCTGTAAAAAGAAAGGAATACAATAAAAAATGGATTGACGGGGGGAATGTAAACTCTTCTTTAGCCTTAGCTTATTTTGCTAAAAAATTTGGTGGTGATGCGACATATATTATGTCCAGGTTTTTTCCAAAATATATTTTAAACTATATAAAAAAAGTCAGTCACAATTCAATTCAGTTAATCAAAGCTCCAAATTTAAAGCTAGGTATTGAAAGGGATTTTTATCAGCACCTTGTTAATTTAGTTAGAAATGATGTTAATTTTAAAGATTATCAACCTTTGTGGCATGCTAAATATGGTGGACAGTATAGTACATTTCTTGGAATAGATTTAATTAAAGCGATTGAAGAAGTACCAGATTTTATAGTTTCAGTCATTGGGGCAGGTTCAACTATTGAAGGCCAAGCAATTCCTATAAAAAAGCATTTTAAAAACATACCTAAAATTGTAGTTCCTGAACATAATAAATCTTCCCTTCTAAAAAAGAAAAAGTCGAAAATTCATATTTTAAATGATATCATAAAGGATGCTGTGTTTGACTCAATTTGGTTTAGCCAACCTCCAAAAGGAATACCTCACTATGTAATTGGCCCTCATTATGATGAAATAAATCCACTTATTAAAAGCAAAGTGATAAATCAAATTGATTATTCATTCAGGTATGATGATTTTGATTGGAAGTCAACTTCCTTAAGGTGTTATTTAAATGATTTGGAAATTGGAAATTCTAGCGCTGCTAATTTGTTTGTATCTAAACAGTTGGCGGAGAAAGGATATAATGTTTTAACTTTTATATACGAGCCTTTTAGAGAGTTTTATCAAGGATATAATATTGAAGGCCAAAATACAATTATTGATTTGTTGAATAATGTCACTCTGGCTGATAAGTGAATGCAATATCAATGATAATGACAGTATCCTCACTCCCCATCCATTCCTATAGCTAATTATTTTTCTTCTATAAATCACCTTTTTGCATTATTTCTTCTATCTTGATGTCCAAAGCCTGGCTAATTTTATACAAAGTATAAACCGTAGGATTTGTATTTCCTGCCTCTAACCTGGACATAGCTGACTTCTCAAAATTACATCTGCTTGCTAATTCCTGAGCAGAAATTTTCTTTTCTAATCTGATCCTTCTGATATTTTTCCCTATTAAAATTTGAAGTTCCTTTTTTGTCATCTGTACTATTGTTTGAGCAGTACAATTTCAGAAGATAGGTAGCTTCATTGGTTAACATATATGTTAACTATTTTGTACCTTTGCACAGAAGGACATGGTAATGATTAATTCAATTTGATACAACGTACTAAATAACGGTCAAGACACTTTAGGTGACGAGTGAATACCAAATAGCGTTAGATGAATTAAACTCAGCAATCGAGAGAATTCTTTCCTTCTTGGGTAAGCACCAAGAACAGGAAGATTATTGCCTTGATAATAGTGCAAGTTTTTCTTCAGATCAGGACAACAAAACAATCTGGGTGGCAAGTGGTAAGACCTATGAACAAATACCAATAGACAATATCCTATATTTCGAATCAGATAATCAATATACCATTATCCATGTTGTTAATGAGGAAGACACTTTTGAAAGATATACCTCCAAAGGACTTAAAGTTTGGGACAAGAAATTACGATCTCATCACTTCTGTAGGATACATAGGAAATATTTGGTCAATGTAAACCATGTATCAAAATATCAAAAAGGAGAAGGAGGCATAGTTATTTTAACAAATGGAAAGCACTTAAACGTCTCAAAAGCTGGCAAGGAAAGATTCTTGAAAAGAATTGGCATGAAATAGCCTCCTGTTTTCCACTGGTTTGCCAATTTCTTCCATTCACAAACCAGAACATACCAAACTCCAATTCCAGATTGTTCTAGCAGGTTTTAACCAGTAGCTTCGTATTTCACTTTTGTAAAATCTTTTCAAGAATGAAACAGCTATTAAAGTATTTTGGTATTGTACTTCTACTACTGTCAGCAACGAATACATTTTCCCAAGGAACTTTCTCTGGTCACTTCCAGCTATCTTTTCCTGTGGCTGACTGTGCAAATAAAAACTTTGGTGATTACGACGACGATGACGGTGGTTAGGATATAGGATTTGGAGTAGGAGTTCAATATGTATATCCCTTAACAGAAAATGGAGTAGGATTGTACACCCGTGCTGATTTAATGTGGAATGTATTAAGTGAAGAGGCTAGGAAGGATATCATAAAAAATTCAGCGGGAGTGAAGTTTCCTGCTTACCTAAATCTCCCTTTTGGTGCAGGTCTAAAATATATGTTTGAGTCGGATAAGGATATATCAATTTTTGGAAACACTGGTGTTGCTATCAGTTTTCTAAAAATGACAAAATACCGACGAAAAGAAGCAGGTGTGGTTGTGAGCACCACCAAATATGATCTGTCAACTTCTTTGGGTTTTCAAATAGGTGTAGGAGTAGTTCTTAAAAATGATGTTGAGGTTTCATTAAACTATATAGGGCTTGGGAATCATGATATTCAAGGCGAATATGACAATGAACCATATAGCGGAACATTTGAACTCAAAAGAAAGATTGATATTCTAACCTTAACTGTTGGCTCTAAATTCTGATTAGATTAAATGATTGATAGCATTAAAAAATATCAAAAATCAACAAAGTCTAATTTGAAATTTAGCTTGCTTATACCCTCATGGAATAATCTGGATTATCTGAAATTATGCATCCAAAGTATTCAGAAAAACTCTTTTTACGAACACCAAATAATTGTAATAGTAAATGAAGGAACTGATGGCACAACCAGTTGGATAGATAGACAGAGCGATATTGATTATGTCTTTTCAAAAGAGAATATAGGAATTTGCTACGCTCTTAATATTTCAAGGTCATTGGTAAAAACTGATTATGTCGTCTATATCAATGATGATATGTATGTACTTCCCAATTGGGATTTAGAATTGGATAAGGAAATATCAAAAATTGGAACCAAGAATTTCATGCTTTCATCTACTATGATAGAGCCTCATGATACTGGGAATAACTGTGTGGTCGTAAAGGATTTTGGTGCAGATATAGGTTCTTTTAACGAGGGCTTACTTTTGGAGAAAGGCTCAAAATTACACAAAAGCGATTGGAGAGGAAGTAACTGGCCACCTAATATCATGCACATTGATATTTGGGATTTAATCGGAGGTTATAGCATAGAATTTAGCCCAGGAATGAGCTCAGATCACGATCTAACAAGAAAACTGTACGAAGTAGGGGTAAGATACTTCAAAGGAGTCGGAACCAGCCTGGTGTATCATTTTGGATCGAAGTCAATTCACCGAATTAAGAAGAACAAAGGGAGAATGACATTCCTCCGGAAGTGGGAAACGACGATAAGGCAATTCAATCAAAAGTATTTAAAAAGAGGCGAACCGTTCATTGAAAATATTGAACAGCCGAAGTTTTTTTTCATCGAGAATCTTGTAACAAAAATTAAAATAATCCTAAGCTATCTGAAAGTTTAACCGATTAAGAATGAGAAACACTATTTTACTTATTGGAGCCATAATCTTACTTACTTTTTATTTCTGTGAGAAAGAACCGATTTTTTTGAAAGACAACGGCACTTTGCCAGTAGTAAGGCTTTCAATTGACGAAAAATACCTTTGGTCGCCAGATTCTGGATTATATATAAAAGAGAACTATTATCAAAAATGGGAGTTTCCTGCGAAAATAGAATACACAGAAGATGGTGAGCAAATCTTTTTTGAAGATGTAGGTTTTCGTATCAAAGGGAGAGGAAGCAGAAGAAAGTCAATGAAATCATTTGGAATTTACTGGCGAGAGGAATACGGAAACAAAAATTTACAATACCCAATGTTCCCTGAAAATCAGACTATAAAGTTTAAGCGACTTTTACTGCGGAACTCTGGTAATGATTTTGGGGAATCACATATAAAGGATGGGGCAATAAGTTTGATTATCAAGAATATTGCCAATGTAGAATATCGAGATTACAAGCCCTGTGTGCTGTATTTGAATGATGATTATTGGGGAATCTACAATATTAGAGAAATGATAACCCCGCATCATTTTGATTACCGTTACGGAGTCGATGATGATAACGTTGACTTATTAGAAGGTTCCGAGATTCACCCAGTAGCAGATGATGGAAGCATAGATGATTTTGAAAATGAGGTTATCAAATTCATTACTGAAAATGACTTGGACGATCAAGAAAACTACAATACTTTTTCCGACTTGATTGATATTGAAAGTTACATGGATTACATCATAGTGAATTCATATATCTGTAACTCTGATTGGCCTGTTGGAAATGCGAAATGGTGGAGAGATAAGACTTCACAAAACTATACCAAATGGAGGTGGATCGTTTATGATGCGGACTGGTCCTTTGATTTGAAAAATATTGATAAAGTCTGGATTGGAGATTTGTATGGAAAACCTTATGATGATGCAAGAAAAGATGGCTTTTATATTTTCAATAACCTGGTCAAAAATGAAGAATTCAAGAGAAGGTTCCTAAACAGGTATTTGTTTTTCATTGAAAATGTTTTTGAGAAAGATCGGGTTGAAGCAATAATAAAGGACAGTCAATCAAGGATTGAGGCGGAATATTTAAATCACCAGATGAAATGGGATGTGCTTCCAAAAAACAAGTGGAATGATTTGATTGATGAGCTAATTGAGTTTAATGATAAACGCCATGATCTGATGAAGGAAATAATAGAAAGTTTATGAGGCAATTTCTTAAAGTAGCTTTTGTTGTTTCTGTATTACTCTTGTTTCCCAAGTTATCTTTTTCTCAACAGAACAATATTTGGCTAACGTACTACCAGTCAAAGTTTATATACTACACAGGGATCGAAGCCAATTATTTTTTCAAT
>QQUB01000083.1 GCA_008501835.1 Bacteroidota bacterium | reverse complement strand
AACTTTTAATAGCCTAACCAACATTAACGGTGGTCAAATCAATATCGCATTTAACCCTTTGTTACAAGACATTGACTTATCGAACGTTTCAGCACCTGCTTTGACATTTGTAAACATTCAGAATAATGATGTCCTGCCAAATCTTGATCTTCCCAGTGATATTGTTACCTTGTCTCAACATTTCCAAATTTATGGAAATCCACAATTAGCTACAATTAGTGAACATGACAATTTGGTGTCCATTGGTTCTGCCCTCACAATTCATCAAACCATTGATCCGGTTTTACCAAACTTTCCAAATTTACAGGTGATAGGATTTGGATTACACATTTCATCAAATAGTCTAATCACAGCTCTACCAACTTTTAATAGCCTAACCAACATTAACGGTGGTCAAATCAATATCGCATTTAACCCTTTGTTACAAGACATTGACTTATCGAACGTTTCAGCACCTGCTTTGACATTTGTAAACATTCAGAATAATAATGTCCTGCCAAATCTTGATCTCCCCAGTGACATAGTTACCTTGTCCCAATACTTCCAAATTTACGGAAACCCTCAATTAGCTTCAATTAGTGAGCATGACAATTTGGTGTCCATTGGTTCTGCCTTCACAATTCATCAAACCATTGATCCGGTTTTACCAAATTTTCCAAATTTACAGGTAATCGGTAATGGATTCCATATTTCATCAAATAGTCTAATCACAGCTCTACCAACTTTTAACAGCCTAACCAATATAAACGGTGGACAATTCAACATTGCCTTTAATCCTTTATTAGAAGAAATTAACCTTTCTTCAGTTTCAGCCCCTAATTTAACCTTCTTAAATGTTCAGAATAATAATGTACTGACAAGTGCAAATCTTCCAAGTGACATTACAACAATTAGCCGCCATTTCCAATTTTATGGAAATCCTGAGGTAACCTTTATTAATGATCAGGACAACCTGGTTTCAATCGGAAGGTTCCTCAACTTCCATCAAACAAAGGTTTGTGAGTTTCCTTCATTTGCCAGCTTAATATCAATTGGAGCAGATTCCCACACTTCAAATGGAATTTTTTTTGATGCTAACAGCAACGTCACCAAACTTATTGAATTACCAAGCTTAACCACTCTAGATAGCACAATCCAAATAACACACAACCCCTTGTTAAGCGACTGTGCCATACAAGCCATGTGTAATTTCTTACCTCAGGTGAAATACAGCTACATCCAATTCAACACAGGCGACTGCATCGACGAAGCTGCCGTCCTAAACCATTGCAGCAATGGCCCTACTGTATTACCCGTACAGTACCCAAATAATACGAGTGTACCAGAAGGAACCATCGTAACTCTAACCATAACTAATCTGCCTCCCAACCACGAAGCAATTTGGTACGATGAAGATCAAACGACGATCCTTTACCAAAGCAGCGCCAATAATTTTCAATACCAGGTGGATGAGACCATAACCTTGTATGGAACTTATGCTCCAATCGGGACTTCCTGTACAAACCCGTTGGTAGCAATTGATCTCGAAGCTATTCCATTGGTGACACAGCCGGTTCTCGACCTGAATGCTTCGGTCACATCTGTTTGTCCAGGGGCTATGGCAACTTTAGTTTTAGAAACATTGGCCCAAGGGGAAATTGCCGTGTGGTTTGATGATATCAATATGACCAATCAACTTTACGCTTCTGCAAATAATTCTTTCCAACCGACGATCACCCAGACAACGACGTTCTATGCAATGGTCCAAAACCCCGGGACAGGGGCAATGAGTAGCTTATTACCTGTGGCGGTCACAGCGATCACCACTCCTGACAGTGATGGCGATGGGTTTGCTGACGCATGTGAAGATTGTCCGAACGACCCGAATAATTACCCGGGAAATACTGAAGTGTGCGACGGACAGGATAATGACTGCGACGGAGAAGTGGACGAAGGATTTGATCAGGATGGGGATGGGTTTACTATCTGCCAGGGGGATTGTAATGATAACGACAATACCATCTTCCCTGGTGCTGTTGATATTTGTGATGGGATAGATAATGATTGTGATAATGTGATTGATGAAATGGATGGAGCATGCCCGGGAGGAACAGTTACCATTTTGAATCAACTGGAACTGGATAATTTTATTGCCACATATGGTGGGTGCAATACACTACCTGGCAGTTTAATTATCGGACCTTCTTCCGATATTATTAGTTTAAACGCTTTGTCCTGTATTGAACATATAGTGGGCAGTTTGGTGATCCATGATAATAGCGCATTAAACGATGTTAATTTGATCAGTTTATTGTCTGTAGGAAACTCGATATCGATAAGTGGGAATCCTGTTTTGTCAGAATTAAGACTTCCGAATATCGGGGGATCAATATCCAGCAATTTAAACGTGACTTACAACCCTGCCTTGATTACTTTTGAAGCACCAATTAATTTATCATCGATTGATGGCAATTTGATAATTCACGACAACTTCAATCTAGTTAATTTCACAGGATTGGAGAACCTTACAACCATCGGAGGCGGCATGATAATTCATAATACCCTGGAGGATGATTTCCCCGATTTCTCTAACCTCAATGCTGTCTCAAATCAAATTTCGATCAGTGGAAATCCCAATATGACTCACCTCTATTTGCAGAATGTTACCGGAACCCTGTCGAGCAACCTGACAGTTACTTATAATGCTGCACTTGCAAATTTTCAGGCTCCCCTCAATTTATTTGCCATTGGAGGAAACCTGCTGGTTCACGACAACTTTAATATAGCAAATTTCACAGGATTGGAAAACCTTACAACCATCGGAGGTGGTATGATTATTCATAATACTCTGGAAGATGATTTTCCGGATTTCTCTAACCTCAGTGCCGTATCTAACCAAATTTCGATCAGTGGAAATCCCAATATGACTCACCTCTATTTGCAAAATGTCACCGGAAGCCTGTCAAGTAACCTGACAGTTACTTATAATGCTGCACTTGCAAATTTTGAGGCGCCCCTTAATTTATCTGTCATTGGAGGTGATCTGCTGGTTCACGACAACTTTAACCTAGCAAATTTCACAGGATTGGAAAACCTTACAACCATCGGAGGTGGTATGATAATTCACAATACCCTGGAGGATGATTTCCCCGATTTCTCTAACCTCAATGCTGTCTCAAATCAAATTTCGATCAGTGGAAATTCCAATATGACTCACCTCTATTTGCAGAATGTTACCGGAACCCTGTCAAGTAACCTGACCATAACATACAATGCTTCATTATCTTCCCTGAACGCACCAAATGGGTTAACTGCCATTGGGCAAGATGTATTTATTCACGACAACCCATCCATTGTTAGCTTTACCGGATTTGGATCGCTAATAACTGTAATTGGGTCTGTCATTATTCATAATATTCAAGCAACAGTTTTTCCTAACATGCCCAATTTCGATTCCATAGGCAATAACTTCTCCTTTTCAGGAAACTCAGGAGTTGAAAATTTAGAATGGCTGAGCAGTTTGAATTCTATTGGAGGTGATCTAACAATTAGTTTCAATGCCATACTCAGCGATTGCGCTATTTCTGCCGTCTGTGACTTCATAGCAGGAACAGGTACCAGAACCATAAACGCCAATACAGGATGCTGTCTGAATGAACCAATCCTTTCCAATGCCTGCGGCAATGAAGGAGTTGGAATTCAGGAAATTTGCGATGGTATAGACAACAACTGCAACGGCATTATAGACGAAGGCTTTGATCAGGACGGGGATGGTTTCACCACATGTCAGGGTGATTGTAATGATAATGATGACTCTATTTTTCCGGGAGCACCTGAGTATTGTGATGGTATTGATAATAATTGTGATGACATCATTGACGGAACGGATGTTGTAGATAATAATCCCCCTCAAATCACCTATTGTCCGGGTAACATAACGCTTTGTGGCGCACAAAACGTTTATTGGAGTGATCCTACTGCCACAGACAATTGTGACAACCTGATGATCTCAAGCAATTACAATTCAGGCGACTTCTTTGACGTTGGGACTCATGACATTGTATATACTATTTCAGACGGTTTCTTTTCGGTTACCTGCGCCTTTTCAATCACCATCAATCCAGTTCCTGTTGCTGAAATAAACCAATCAAATCTACCTACCTGGTGCCAGGGAGTGAAACAATTAAGGGTAAATGTGGGGAATCC
>QQUB01000343.1 GCA_008501835.1 Bacteroidota bacterium | reverse complement strand
ACAGTGCAGGGCAGACCTTCGGCATGAAGATCGGTGGTGCTACAATTCATATTGTATTGGAGCAGGAAGAAGACTTTGATAAACTCAATCCTGATCTGTTGAAACTTTCACCAAACCCGGCAAGTACTTTCCTCAATGTTCACCTCAATGGCGAACAGGGATTTGATGAGGTTGTTGTTCGAAATATCACCGGTCAGACAGTGTTTAATTCAGGCAATCAGGAAGGAAATAACAGAACCCAGGTGGATGTTAGCAAGTGGCAGAGTGGAATGTATTTCCTGAGTGTTTACACTGCTGAAGGTGTAATCACCAAGAAATTTGAAGTTATTGAGTAAGAATTAGACTAAACGATTTTTCAAATCGTTATTATTAAGCTTTGCGGAGCTTATCCGCTTTTGAAGAGACATTCATTGCTTTATTCATATTCGTGGAATTATTTCATGTATAGCCGCACCTTTTGGTGCGGCTTTTTTTATTCCCCACCGTAGTTCAGACTTTGGTCTGATAAATTGGAAAAACGCTAACAAGGGTATTTCTTCATACCAAAAAAATAAATTCCAAATCAATAAGAATTTTTGCTCTGAAATGTGTGGGTGCTACCCTGAGGAAGTTTCTGGCAGTAGAGCAAAACGAGAATCTAAGAAAATCATGGTAGGCAAAAAATAATATTGGGAACTTCTGCCAGACCAAAGCCCAGCCGTCGTTACTCTTTAATCAAGTCAAGATAATCCCGTAACATTTTGGCAATGTCACTTTGGAAGATGATGTAATATTGATTTTGTTTTTCCAGAGGTAAGCTAATGTAGGATCTTTTGTAGGAATTGTATTTGCTTTTTACCGCTGCGGTGTTTAATTCATTGTTGTCCAGATAAAGATCCTTCTCAGAATTGACCAACTGTAGGGATTCAAATATAGATCCTAAAAGGGTAAACACTTCCTTTTTGCCATCTTCTCTGAAATTTAAGGTGATATATCCATCAAAATCATACATCAGAATTCTAAGACGGGAAATTTTCGTAAAAAAGCTTTTGTCCAATTGCCCAACTTCACCTTCGCAATCCTCTAATAATTGTCTTGCTTCTTTGAGTAGTTCCGATAGGGAATCTCTTTGTTGAAGGGCATCTGAATTTTTATTATTCTCGGTCAGTTGAGTGAGAATATATCCTTCGGGGTCGGCCAGGGCAGCTTCATCTGCAATCCCGGCCTTGTCAAATAAACTGCTATAGTTAGTTTCCGACGAGAAATCAGTGCTTTTAAATAGGATCAAAACGGCAGCTACCACTTCGAGGATCAGACTGGTGAAAAGTACGTTGAGGTACCTCTCCTTGATACTTTTCAACACACCCGTAATGCCCAGCAAAGTGATAATTGCCGTTATTGAAAAAATTCCGATAAAGGTCCAAAAAAGCACTTTTTCCACGGAGCCTTATTTTTTCAGTTCTGCGTAATGCTTGTAAAAATAAGGAATGGTTTCGATGCCTTTGTAGAAATTGAAAAGTCCGAAATGCTCATTTGGAGAGTGAATAGCATCAGAGTTAAGACCAAAGCCCATTAGTACTGATTTTGCATTCAAAACCTCTTCAAATAGCGCTACGATAGGAATACTACCACCTTCACGCTTAGGAATCGGATCTTTACCAAAAGTATCTATCATGGCAAGATGTGCAGCCTGGTATTCCGGTGTATCCGTTGGCGTAACCGCAGGTGCTCCACCATGGTGTGGTTTTACTTCAACCTTTACTGAATCAGGAGCAATTTTATTGAAGTGGTTGCTGAATAACTCCGTAATTTTATCAGAATCCTGATGAGGTACAAGGCGCATACTGATCTTGGCAAATGCCTTTGAAGGTAAAACTGTTTTAGCTCCTTCACCAATGTAACCTCCCCAGATTCCGTTTACATCAAGTGTTGGACGGATTGATACTCTTTCCTCAGTGGAATACCCTTTTTCACCCTGAACGGCATCGATACCCAGGGATTTTTTATAAGCTTCTTCATTAAATGGTGCTTCAGCCATTTTCTTACGCTCTTCCATGCTCAGCTCTTCAACATCATCATAGAAACCTTCTACAGTGATGTGTCCGTTCTCATCATGAAGGGAAGCGATCATATCACAAAGAACATTGATCGGATTGGCAACTCCACCACCGTAAACGCCAGAATGGAGATCACGATTAGGCCCGGTTACTTCTACTTCCACATAACTCAGTCCACGCAAAGCAGTAGTTATGGAAGGAGTATCATTAGCTATGATAGAAGTATCTGAAATCAAAATAACATCACATGAAAGCTTTTCGGTGTTTTCTTTACAGAATATTCCCAGGTTTACCGAACCCACTTCTTCTTCACCTTCAATCATGAATTTCACATTACAAGGAAGAGCATCATTGGCAAGCAGCGCCTCGATAGCTTTTACATGCATGTATAACTGACCTTTGTCATCACAGGATCCGCGGGCGAAAATAGCCCCGTCAGGATGGATTTCTGTTTTCTTGATTACAGGTTCAAATGGTCCGGATTCCCAAAGTTCGATTGGGTCTGCAGGCTGAACATCATAGTGACCATAAACCAAAACAGTTGGGAGGTCAGGGTTAATTATCTTATCTCCATAAACGATAGGGTTACCGGCGGTCGGGCACACCTCTACGTTATCAACACCTGCTTTGTTTAAACTGTCTGCAACGAACTCAGCGGTTTTGATCACATCATTTTTAAAGGCTGGATCTGCACTTACAGAGGGAATTTTTAGGAGTTCAAGTAATTCTTCTAAAAATCGGTCCTTGTTGGCCTGGATATAGTTTTGTACTTCTTGCATTTTTAAATATGGTTAGGATTAAATTTTGTAATTATTCAGATAATTTGAATTGAAAATCCTGAAACTCCAGGATGTTGACATATTTGTTTTCAAATCGTTCGATGGGGCTTAATTCCCTCGTAGTTGGATCGGAATGAACAACCGGTTCAAATTCATATCTGGTCAGCAACCTGCCTTCCTTTTCCTGGTCGAGATAATATTGGAATTTGGTTCCATATTTGTGAATCATCCGGCCAAAATAGAGCAAATTGTCGTATCCCATATAGGCTTCGAGCGTTGGGATGGATCCATAACGTTCGTAAAACTGTTGTTTGAATTGTGCAATTTCAGTCGATTGCGGATCAATGAAAGAACTGGCGGTAACATGAACATTCAGTTTTTCATAATAGCTGAAATCGATTTTTTCGAACTGCATCCATTGAGGCATACCATAAACTACGATATGATTAAATTCCGTTTTGGAAACATCTATTTTTCTCAATAGAGAATAGACAAAAGTTTCGGACCAACTTGGTACGATGAAAACAGTGGTATCTTCCAGATTGATAAACGGCATAAGTTCTATCTCTTCAAGTCCGGCAGATTCATCCCGGATGATCAACTCCTGAAGCATTATGGTATCCTTAACACCTTTTTCAAAAATATACTCTTCGTAAAAGTATTTAAGCCTCGAACGTTCTGATTCATTGTTTCGGCTCACCAGAATAAGTTGTTCAGGTCGGTAATTCTCAAGTGCATGCTGCATAATTGCCTCGCAATGCGTCTGAAGGGTAGGATTCACCTGAATATATTCAGAATTAGCTCTGGTAAGGCCCGAGGCTGCACTGTGCGGGGAAACAAAAGCTATTTCATTTCTTTGTGCAAAATCAGCCACCTGACTGATATTATCCCGTCTATAGGGACCAATGATCAAATTGGCATTTAATAAATCGGGACTGTTTCTGATCAAGGATGAAGTGGTGGAAGCGGAAGCTTTTGAATCCATGACGGAAACATTAAGCTTGATATCTTCCTCGCCCAACACATCCAGGGCCATTTTGGAACCGGCATAAAAGTTTACTGCCCACAGGGAATTGTTGTTTAAGGTGGGGGAGAACTCGTTAAACTGGTTGGTTATAAATGGCAGGATCAGGCTGACATTATAAGAGGAAAGCTTTTCTGATCCTATCTCGTTCACGTCGATGACATTAGTAGGATTGATGCCAGATTCAATGGATCCCTCAGATGTAATAGGTGGGTATTTCATCACGGGAATATCTTTCCAAAGCACCGTATCCAGGTCACCAACAGGGAATTCTTTAACTTCTACGTAAGTGCCCGTTTCCGGGTCATGAACCTTTTTCCCGGATATGGGGTCCAAGGTTTCTTTTT
>QQUB01000770.1 GCA_008501835.1 Bacteroidota bacterium | reverse complement strand
GCCCGAAGAAAGCCATATGAGACGTTAATACCACTAACCACATGATCACATGGATGTATGGCACCAGCCGTTGATTGGTCTTTTTGTTCCTGCCATTCATTAGGTCGGAAAATAAGTGTAATAAGCCTTTATTGTTTTTCGCTTTCAAAACTAGCCGTTTTAGATGTTAAAGGCTAATATATTCAACCAACGGGTTTTATCCTTCAATAAAGTGTAAAAAAGAAGAGTATTACTCAAGGTTTTGTCTTGGCGGGAGGTATGGAGGGAGGGAAGAGTTGAAAAAATTAATTGCATTTAACCACAGAGGACTCAAAGAAGGCACAGAGTACACTGAGGGTTTAATGAATCACTGTGAACCCATTGCCTTCTCTGTGTACTATCCACTATTGGTACGGGACAGAACCGCAGAATATTCAATTTCCAATTTAGAAGTTTGGAAATCAACGAATTTGATGGGAGAAAATCCAAGATTGGAAAAATCCTTTTTGCTCATTGAGCGCAACGCGATCGGTGAGCAAAAAGGATTTCTAAGCCCCGATTCCAACCTTATAAGCCTCCAACGCTCTTTCCCTGGCCATTTTGTGGTCTACCATCGGAGCGGGGTATTCAGGGGTGCCATATTCAGGAACCCATTTTTTTACATAAACAAGGTCCTTATCAAATTTTTTCAGCTGTGATTCCGGGTTGAAAATTCTGAAATACGGGGCGGCATCGCATCCTGTTCCTGCGGCCCACTGCCAGTTGCCGTTATTGGAGGAAAGTTCGTAATCGAGTAGTTTTTTGGCAAAATATGCTTCACCCCACTGCCAGTCGATAAGCAGGTGTTTGCAGAGGAAACTTGCGGTGACCATGCGAACACGGTTGTGCATATATCCTGTGTTGTTGAGTTCCCGCATGCCGGCATCCACCATTGGGTAACCCGTTTTTCCTTCGCACCAGCGATTGAACTCTTCCTCGTTATTGCGCCATTCTATGCCGTTGTATTTGATTTTGAAATTTTCGTTGACTACCCGGGGGAAGTGGAAAAGGATCTGCATGAAAAATTCCCGCCAGATGAGTTCGCTAAGGAAAGTAGCCTGGCTGGGTTTCAGGCGTTCAATGACCTGACGGATACTCACTGTTCCAAAGCGAAGGTGCGGACTAAGGTGACTGGTGTTTAATGCAGGAAAATCTCGGGTGTTTTTATAATCAGAAATGTTTTCGAGGTCAAATGGTTTTACCCTGATGGCTCCTTTTTCAAAACCCAATGATTCCAGAGCCGGAAAGGGAAATTTTTCTTTATAGAGGGTTTTGAAATTTGGGTCGACCGAATCATCCTTCAAGGCGTTATGAAAAGTATCAAGCCATTTGTTTTTAAAAGGTGTAAAAACGGTATAGGGAGTACCATCTGCTTTAAGTACTTCACCTTCTTCAAAAATGACCTGGTCTTTAAAACTGAAGAAGTTAATGCCATTGCCATTCAATAGTTTTTTGATCTGCTCATCCCTTTCCCTGGCATATGGTTCATAGTCTTTGTTGGTATACACCTCGGCAATGTCGAATTGTTCCAGCAACCTGGTCCAGGCCTTCAAAGGTTCATCATGCAGGCATAGTAAACTACTGCCCATTTTTTGGAATTCATCATTAATCGAGTTAAGACATTCATGAATGAACCCGACTCTCGCATCATTTCCAGGGAGTTCCTGAAGAATGTGTTTATCAAAAATAAAAACTGGAACAACGGGATAACCGGAAGCCAGGGCATGGTTTAATGCCGTATTATCGTCAATTCTCAAATCTCGTCTAAACCAAAAAACAGATATTTTCATTAAATCTATGTTGTGGGGGTTAAAACGGCAGTATTTTTTTCAATAAAAGGACCGAATATTTCAATGATCGCTTTTTCCCTGTAGTCAAAAATACCTCTGACCTTTTTCCCAATGACTAATTTGTTGGCCAGTCGGCCCATAAAGCCAAAAGGAGGCCTGTAGGTGACGATGTCCTTCATGAGCACTCCTCCTTCGATCGGTTCGATGCGGTGCTCATGGTGCCAAAGGGTGTAAGGACCTATGCGTTGTTCATCTACGAAAAATTCCTTGTCCCGCACATGGGTTATTTCTGTGACCCAAGGTGTTTTAATCCCTAAAAGTGGCTTTACAATATAACTAATGATCATGCCGGCATACATTTTTTCGGGTAAGTGTTTGGAAGTGATATCAAAACCCATGTAATCCGGAGTTATGCGTTTGAGGTTTTTGGGAGATGAGATAAAATCCCAGACCTCATCGATACTTGCGGGTATCTTTTGTTCTGTAAAAAGCTGGTAAATGGCCATTATTTGTGTTTTTGTTTGGTGTTCATAACTACTGATTGAAGTGCAGCAATTAATTATTAAAAAACACGCGAGGCTAAACTATGGTTTAAATGGAAAGTTATTTTTGGCAATGAATTAAGTGGGTTTGGAGCATTTTTCGAAAGGTTTTATTAAAAAACAGCAGTCAGAGATAGCCTTCGGAACTGATTGAATAATTGGGAATTTCTGTAGTTTAACCGCAATGTTCGCAAAGAAATTTTTCTTAATGCTTGTGGCTTTGAATCAGATGTTCTTCATCAAAAAATCAACATCCTCGATTCGCCTTTCGGTCATTTTCACCATGCAATCCAGGTACACTATGCCCAGTAAATGCCCTCGGTAACCCTTCGATACGAGTTTGCTTTGAAGCCTTCTGTATTCGATCCAGTTTTCGTGGTATTCAATGATTTGCTTTTTTACCGTTGGTTCATCAAGGGTTGAGCAGAGTTTTGTGAACTTTAAATTTAATAAGGAGTCGACCTTCTGAAATTCCAGGTTCAGGCAAATGCGATGTTCAAGGCTTGAATGGAATTCACTGTTTTGGCAGTCGGTTCGTTGAGCATATTTCATGTATTCCATTTTGCTCAGCCGAACAGCATCAGCATCGTACTGACCAAAAGCATTTAAGGAAAATGTGAATAGGAGTAGGAATAGTTTGATTTTCATAGTATTAATGGATTGCGTTGTCTTTAAAACGACTGTGAAAAGTGAATTATTCTGTTAAGAATCTTCTGCTTGTTCCGCGATTAGTTTCTCTTGAATGGCCCTTTCCAATGTGATGGGTTCGTAATCAAAATTTTCTAACAGGAACTGATGGTCATCAGGCACTTTTTCGATCAGGTCTTCCGGGAAATTGTTCAGCAGTTTCAAACTTTTATACAAAAATCTCGGGAACGGGGTGAAAGGATAGGCCAGTATGGAAACGATTCTGATGGCGGTAATCGGTATGGCAATATGTTTGACCTTTTGACCGGTAATCGCACTCATTTTTTTGGCAACTTCCGGGAAGCTGTTGGCCTGTGGCCCTGGCATTCTGATCCTTTTCCCCGCGAGGTTGGTTCTCAGGACTGTTTGGGCCGCAATTTTACCGACATCAAAAGGAGAAACAGTTGGGATGGGGTTTTTGCCACCTCCGGGTACGGCCAGTTTTCCATTCCTCAAAAAGGCGAAGAAAACCTCAAAGGATGGCGGAGCACCGAGTATAGTCCAGTTGAAGGCGGAGCGTTTGATCTCGCCTTCTATTTCCATCATGATCGATCCAAAATCCGGAATTTTCAGTGTTTTCAAAACCTCTGGCCGCATTTCATATCCTGAAAAATAAACCAGCCGTTCAATTCCTGCTTTTTCGGCTTCCTCCATGATGTCGAGAACTGCATCCCGTTCGATCTGCTGGCGTTTACGGATGAGTTTGAAGTTGACGGCTGAAAGGCAAAGTACAATTGCTTTAACATCTTTCAGGGAATTGACGATATCGGAATGATTCGTAACGTCACCTTCAAAAATTGCTACCTGTTCTCCAAGTATTTGCCTGGCCTTTTGGCTGGATCGGCTCATAACTTTTACTGATTGCCCCAAATCCAATAGACTTTTGACAACCTGTCGACCATAAAAGCCGGTGCCTCCAAAGACCATTATTTTTTTAGAACTCATAAGAAGAACTTTTACATCGTTACCTCTTCAATGAAATTTTCAAATCGTTCTTCAATAGCACCGGTAAAATTTTCATCATTCAAGCGGGTTGCCATAACCAATTCACTGTCTTCTCTTTTATCTTCCGGCAATACCATTACAATAGGGAATGCTTCGCAATGAATATTGGCATCTCCGACCAATGCTTTGATCTTATCAAAAACCCGTCCGTACCCGAATTTGTCGTCCTTTATTTCATCATAACTACCACAGCAGGTGGCGAAATGTAATTCATTGATCTGCTGTTTATACTTTTTAAGGAAATTCCTGAGCGGGCTGATCAGTTGTCCGGTCCAGATAGGACCTACGAGGATGACTCTGTCAAATTGAGTGAGGTCGCTTTTAATGGGATGATTGCCCAGGCTGATCTTTGTCCAGCCGCCCATGAGCATCAGGCCAAAGTTCTTTACTCTCGGGCGAATAGCTTCCATTGGGCAATTGAGACTATTGGCAATTTTGTCGGCAAGGTATTTGTTGCTGCCGGTGTTGGAATAATAGATTACAATTGATTTTTCCATTATCGAAAAATTATTAAGATTAATGATGTTTCGAATCGTTTTGCAGGTGGTTCTTTCCTGCGCTTTAAAATCAATTGAGTGTTGAGGGTGGTTTTGGGTTTATTCTGTTAATTCGAAGTTGTATTTAGTGTCTTTATAATCCTGACCAACTTCTGTTCGTTTACTGTATTCCCCTTTGATGATTACCCCACTTGGGATGTGGTAAATACAGTTAAGATTTTCGGTAACCGTAAAAGCCGGGATTTCTTCCTTTTTGATCTCGGATCTGTCTGTGATTCCGAAGTTTTCCATGTTGTTTAGTAAAAAATCGTAGACCAATTCTCTGGAAGCTTCTCCTTCTATGCCGGATTTTACCTTTATCTCAGCAATCCAGTTTTCTTCATCAACAGCCACAACTTCAACAGTTTCATTGCCGGGCATGTTCTTTTTTATGAATGGGTTGGTGTAAAACTTGGTTCCATTCATCGGACGATCGCGATATAGGTTTGCACCGTACAGGTAGTGGAAAAACCTGAGGTCTCTCGCCCAATATTTCATTTGGGTTTCACTTTCAAACAGTGCCGTCGTCATTTGTTTCAGCGGAATACTTATAGAATCAGGAATACTTTCCTTTTGCGAAAGCCATAAGTCAAATGCTTCTTCTGCCTTGGAACTCATCAATTCCCAATTCAAAATGGATTCGAATTTCCCGAAAGCATTCGTTTGGTATTGGATCGGGATGTTTTGCATGATCTCCAGCAATTCCTTTTCATAAGGCTGCATGGCATAATTGAGCTGGTAATTATCGTACGTCCACTGTAGTGTATAATGATCAGCAGTTGAATCCAAAACTGTCATGTGAAGATCGTAGGTCATCGTTTTTTGAGAGACTACACCTTTGCTTTTTTTGTCCTCAGTTTCTTTGAACTGATAAGTGTACTCATCCCCCGGAGACCAAAAGGCGATCATGGCGATCGTGGAGTCTGTCAACGCCTGGGCTGCAGCGAAAAAGCTATAAAAAGTGAATACAATCAGGAAAGTTATTCGATGCATTTGCACCAGATGTTTTTAGTTTTAATCAGCAATGAGAACGCCTTTTTATCGACACAAAAATACATATAATGGCAGTGCTCTTCAAGTAGCCTGAAAGGGATTTGGACCAACCTGTTTAAAAAACAGATGAATGGTGATTCCTGTGATTAAACAATGAAGATTATTCCTCTTTGGGATTGTCGTTCCTGGGAGCAGGCATATAATTACTATGATCACTTTCCGTAAAATCTCTTTTAATATCCCTGTTTTTTTTCATTTCATTAATAAAGGCTCTGGTTTCAGGAGAGGAAAATCTGGGATTTTCATCAGGGGTGCTTTCTTTTTTGGTTACGCTATCTGCTTGAGAGGCTTTTTCTTTCTTTTGCTGTTTGATTTTGGAAATTTTGTCATTTTGAACCTTAATTGAAGGTTTTGCTGTTGGTAGCTCTCTTTCAGGTTCGGATTGTTTTTTTAAATTCAATAATGGTCGCAACCTAAAATATAGAAGGGCGAGGCCAACCAGGAACAAAATCATGCCGGTAATAAGGTAGCCAATGTTTCCTTCGCTTTCAATGAACTCACTTAATTCTTCGGCAGGGTCAATCGCATTTATTGTAGGATCAATGGATAAGTAGGTCACTTCGGCTTCAAGACTCGTTGGAGGGCTGTCCAGTGTTTTCTTGCCCTTGTATTGTTTTCCTCTTACCATGAAAGTATAATTCACCTCATAGGTTTTGATAGGAATTTTGGCAATTTTTATGGTTTTTTCCTTGTATTCATTATTTAGAATAGCCATTGTGCGTTCACCTGAGGTTACGAGTAGTTGCAGGTCTTCTCTTGTCTTAGTCTCGGAAGTTCCAAAATAATCCCGGGTAAACTGAATACCAATAATGAGTAAAAGAATGGGAAATACGAGGCGCAGAAGTTTTTTCATTTTTATCGTTTTTATTTGACTTTTTAGCAGGGTTTTGGGATTGCTGTTCCAAATGCAATTATAGTAATTCCGATAAGATTTTTCGAATCTGTCGGGGACTTTGAATTTAGGTTGTTAATAAAAAGTGACGTAGCAAAATTCCTTTTACCATAAATGGTGCACTTCTTTCTTTATATACTTTTCATAAATCGCATTCATTTGGTCAATCTGTTCTTTTTCCAAAGTTGGCAGATCATAAACAGACAGGTTGGAAATGACATGATCGATTTTGGAAGCTCCTGGAATAATGCAACTGACTTCCGGGAATTGGAGGATCCATTGTAATGCAATTGGAGCAAGATTTTTGCTGTCCGGGAAAATTGCTCTCAACTCTTCAACTGCTTCCAGGCCGAGGTGGTAATCGATGCCGGAAAAGGTCTCTCCCTTATCAAATGCCTCGCCGTTGCGGTTAAAGTGGCGATGATCTCCTGGTTCAAAACTGGTATTTTTATTATAAAGTCCGGTTAATAAACCACTGGCAAGAGGTACCCTGACGATGATGCCGATATCACGCTTGGCAGCTTCCTTGAAAAAGAGTTCAGCCGGTTTCTGGCGGAATAGGTTAAAAATGATCTGAACCGTTGTTACATTGGGATATTCGATGGCTTTAAGGGCTTCTTCCACTTTTTCCACGCTTACCCCAAGGTGGCGGATCTTACCCTGATCCTTTAATTTCTCAAACGATTCAAATATCTCCGGCCTGTGATAAACTTCAGGAGGAGGGCAATGTAGCTGGATGAGATCAAGTGTTTCCAGACCCGTTCGTTGGAGCGTGTCTTCCACATAGCGTTGCAAAACTTCCGGTTGGTACCCTTCACTGACATGTGGATTGATCTGTCGGCCGCATTTGGATGCAACATAAATTCGCTCTGATCGCGAACGAACTACCCGGCCGACAGCCTTTTCGCTTAATCCGCTTTCATAGACGTCAGCAGTGTCTATAAAATTTACCCCATGATCAATGGCTTTATTGAGAATCTGATCTGCACTTTGATCATTAAAGGGTGATCCCCATTTGCCGCCTACTTGCCAGGTGCCCAGGGAAATTTCAGAGAGTTCGATATTTGTTTTGCCTAATTTGCGGTATTTCATGTTTGGAAATTGTAGTTGATCCCTTTTCAAAGGAAAAGGATTTAAAGAATTTCAAAATAAGAACAAAAACTGAATTTTGAATCTCTTTTTACTACAATTTATTACCGTTGATGTAATTAATCCCAATGGACAATTTTCAATCTCGAATGAAGGCAAATTTCTTCCCTAGAGTTAGAGCTTCTTAAATATTTCTCCCCGAAACTTTAACGATTCAATTTTTCCGCCTTCAGATTTAAACTGAATGATCTTTCCTGATCCGGGAATCAATTCAATGCGCATACAATCCTCTTTGGTAAATGGAGTAGCCTCAGCCTGCAGACGACTGGATTTTACCTTGAAGGTCTCATTCTCGAGGGAAATCATTATGGAACCAATCTTTTCATGGTAGTAGGTACCGGTGTACGCTTGTTTTGGTAAGGTTAATTGCCAGGTTCGTTTCGACATTTTTTCCTCATTGGCCTTAAATCCTTTTTGATACCTCTCGAGCATTTTAGACAGCTTGTCTGCTGCCGTTTTATCCAGAACCTGAAGGTGCTCTTCATTGCCCAGGTAAAGATCGTATGCATATTCAGCAATCAGGTCTGCCAATGGCATTCCGAGTTGATGGTTTACGAAAACGGCAACCCCAATTTGTTGCTCCGGCAAGAAGGAGAGATGGGAAAAGAATCCCGGATAACCACCAAAATGATATGCAACCTCATTGCCTTTGTATTTCCCGAGCCGCCAGCCAGCACCATAGCCATAGGCTTCAAATATTTGAACAATTCTATGGTCTGCTTCTGTTTGCTGAGCATAGGTTTGACGAATGAGAGATGATGGATAAAGCGGTTGATCTCCAATACTCCCTTTACTTGCATAAAAGGAAATGAATCTGGCGATGTCATTAGCGGAAGTAACCAATCCGCCTGCGGCATGCATGGTCTGGTCATTTTTCTTAAGGTAAACCTGATCGACTTTTTCCGGGAAAATGGTCATGTAGGGTAGGGCGAGGTTTTGCGGATTTGCTTTTGAAATGTAGGCGGTAGTATTGGCCATTCCAAGGGGGCTAAATATTTTCTTTTGTAACAGGTCCTTCCAGCTTTCATCCAATTCAGCCATAAGCAGGAGGTCCAGCAGGTAATAGCCAAAGTTTGAGTAATCAAAAGCTTTACCATCTTCATTGGCAGAACAATCATTTTCTACCAAATTAAGGATTTCTTCTTTTGTATAATCTCCGGTATACGCCAGTTTGAATGAAAGGTATTTATTGTCGATACCACTTTGATGAGAAAGCAGATCCATTACTGTGATGTTCTGGAATAATTCTTTGTCTTCAAATTCACTGAAGGGCTTGTACCTGGTGATTTGAGCATTCAGGTCAATCCTGCCTTCCTCTGCAAGAATGGTTGCCAGCAGGCCATTGAAGGACTTAGTTATAGAAGCTATGTAAAAATCTGTATTCGCAGTTGCAGGGATTTTATTTTCAACATCCGCAAATCCGAAACCACTCGTATAAAGTGTGCCGTTGGCATCAGCTACAGCGACACTCACCCCTGGAATGATGGAAGCAGACTGGAGTGTTCTTTCTATGAAGTCGGATAGTTTTTCAGATTTATCTTCCTGAGCTGAAACCTGAATTAAACCAAGGAGGGAGAAAACGAATAGAAATGATAATTTTTTCATGATGTCTTTTTTGCAATCAGGTATTAATGGTTAAAAGACGTACGAATTCCAATAAAGTTGGAATCACAAAAAAATATCAGATCAGGTTGTGTTTCGTATTGAATTTTTATGAGCGATAAACCCCCCATAATCGCTCACATAGGTCTTCTATTTCAGTTCTTTTGACCAGGGCGTTTTTCCAGTCAGCTGGTATGGCTTCTTCACCATAAAACAATCCTGCGAGCCCTCCGACAATGGCAGCAGTGGTATCAGTGTCCTTGCCGAGGTTGACGGCTTTCAAAACGGTAGAGGGATAATCGTTGCTGGTGAGCAGGCACCAAATGGCGGCTTCCAGGCTGTGGATCACATAACCGTCGGATTTGATTTCTTCTCTGGGGATCAATGGCATTTCCCGATTGAGGATGCGGTGGAAATACCCTTTTTCCCTGTCACTGATCTGCTTCCTTTTGAAAAATGTTTTGGTTCTCTCACGGGTATTGTGATTGCTTTCAGACAGATTATTCCCTTGAGCGATCTCATCAGCAAAAATGAGGTAGATCATGCAGGCAATGGCGGAGCGAATATGGCCATGAGTGAGTGCAGATACATCCCATATCAGATCGAATGATTCTTCCGGCGGACTCCCCTGAAGGTAAAAATGAAGCGGCAAAATCCGCATGAGGGATCCATTCCCGTTAGCATATTCATCATGAATGTATTTCAGCATGTCCGGTTTGGCAAGATTCGGTTGTTTTAATGCTGAAACAAGGAGATTGATCGATTCGCTGGTGGTAATACCAATGTCAAAAACTTCTCCATGGGGTGTCCAGTGTGCTTTGGTTTTCCAGTTTATAAATTGCCGGGCCATGTCTTTGAGGTCAAATCCTTTGGTAAGGCAGTCGGCCAGGCAAAGGGCGAGAGAGCTGTCGTCAGACCAGGAGCCTTTTGGTTGATTATAGGTTCCGTATTCCCGCATATTGGTAACCGGATTTGCATCCAGTTCTTCCCGTGTTTGAAATTCGACCGGGACACCGAGGGCATCTGCCACGATGTGCCCTAAAAGGCCGTCTTTGACTGGATTTTTAGTATTCATATTTGATTTTTTAAAATTAGAGCGGTAAAAATATTGCGTAACATTCATTTTTCAAAAGACTATTGACAAATGTCATTTCAGGGCGCAATAAAATTCATTAAATTAAGGTAGTTCTAACAGAACAGGAGGACAATTCTAGTTTAAGTTTTTTCAACAGGCTAAGGATTTCATGAGACAAAACTTTCCTCAGCCTCAGCCTTAGAGATGATTCAAACCGTTTTGTCCACATACTCAAAGTATAGATTGTTAAACCAAATCCAGTTGTTATGAATACTTCCTATAAAAAAACGGGTATTTATTCCTTCGTTTGGGTGTTCGTGGTTGCTTTATTGCTTGGTTTGTTGTCAGCATGTAATAAAGAAAGCAGAGGATTTGCACTGCCAGAAGGGGATGTTGTAGCCGGGAAAGCCAATTTTGTAGCATTGAATTGTAACGCCTGTCACAGCATTGCAGATATTAAGTGGGAAGGCCAGGATGAAGAGTTGAGACTCCCGCTGGGAGGCAAAACAGAAAGGATCAGGACCTATGGGGAATTGCTGACTTCCGTTATCAATCCTTCGCACAAGATCAGTAAGACCTACGAAGGCAACCTTGTCGATTCAGCCGGTCAGTCCAGAATGAAGATTTACAACGACATCATGACTGTTCAGGAGTTGGTGGATGTTGTTACTTTCCTGCAGTCTGAATATGAGATCGTTGTGCCGGAGGAGAATTATTACCGGAGTTATTATTGATTTTGAGCTTAAATAAGCGGTGAGGTTACCCTTGTTGTTTTAATGAGATCCGGGATTTCTGTAAAAGAAGTACATCCGGTACAATTTTAGGAATTTCAAGTTGAAAGCTTGAATATCAGTAATTGATTTGTCTTTGATTTTTATTTAGACCTCCGAAGTTTCCAAAACCTTGGAGGTTTAAGCAAAAACCATTGAGGGTCTGGCTGGTCCTCAGCCCCCTCTTTTAAAAGCCACGTGATGGAGAAGTGTGGTATAAAATGAGTTTAAAATTCAAACTTAAACACTTTCAGACCCAATCAATACATTGTATTACCGCTAACAGTGGTTTCTGGAATCTGTTGGATCGCATCCCAGTGTTCGACAATTTTTCCATTTCCGTCAAATCTGAAAAAGTCCATGGTGATATATTCCTTATTGATGTCCGGCCATACCTGATGAGTGTGCAATGCGACAAGATCTCCTTCAGCAACGGCTCTGACAAAAGATATGGTTTTGTCAGGGTGCTCTTTACCTGATTTTTCGAAGTAAGCAATGAATGGTTCCGGGCCATCTGCTACAGCAGGATTATGCTGAATGTATTCGTCGCCGACATACAATTCCACTGCTTTTCTGGGGTTGCCTTCATAAGCAGTTTTGTAAAAAGCAATGGCATTCTGTTTGTTTTGATTAGTATCCATGGATGAAAAATTTATTTATTATAAAGAGATAAAGAGTATGTTTGAAAAATTTATTGGGGTTTTTTAATTCTTTCGCAACGATATTCTAAATCATTGGGAAAATGGATGAAATGGAAGAATGTAAAGGTGGTCAAGAACTACTTTCCTCCAATTTTCCACCCCTTCCATTTTTCCATTGCTGTGATTAAAAATCAAATCCTGAATAAAACATTGATTTTCAGTTATCGATAAATTTAAACAAGCTCTAAGTTACAAGAAACAGCTTCGAGGTAATAAAATCAAAGATTTTCTAAGCATTTTAGAAAAAGTATCCCTGAATTAACAATAGTTGCTGATTTTTGAAAACTCCATCCCTGATTTTTTGTTTATGGTTGTTGTTAGACCGAAATTTTACCATTTATGATTACCAGCACAATTAATTCAAAATCCACAACACACCATCCTCCTAAACTAACCGGAACAACAAAAGCTGACCTCAAAAAATATTTCCTGGGCACCTGGGAATTGTATGAAATGCTTTTCAGTTCGATCAATGATTCCGAAACTTATTATTTAAATCCGGACCCACTCCGTAATCCCCTGATTTTTTATTGGGGACATACTGCCGCTTTTTACATCAACAAATTGCGTATGGCAGGATTGATCGAGGAAGGCATTAATGATCGTTACGAACAACTTTTTGCTGTCGGTGTCGATCCCGACCGTCCGGAGAATCTGGACAAAATTGACCTATGGCCAACTGTAGAAGAGGTAAATGCCTATCGGGATAAAGTCTACGAAATTGTTTTATCAGTCATTGATCAATTCCCGGATGCAACGGAAATTGATGCCAATTCCCCATGGTGGTCACTGATGATGGGGCTGGAGCACGATCGTATTCATTTCGAAACTTCCTCAGTGCTTTTCCGTCAATTACCCCAGGAACTGTTGACCCGCCCGGAAGAATGGATTTATGCACCTACTCTTGGCAATGCTCAGGAGAACAAATTGATTAAAGTTGCAGCCGGGGAGGTTACTCTCGGAAAACCATCCGATCACAAAATATTTGGCTGGGATAATGAATACGGAACCCTCACGAAGCAGGTTCCGGCTTTTCTGGCTACGAAAAATCTAATCTCTAATGCAGAGTATCTGGTATTCGTTCTGACCGGAGCTTATAACGACGAAAAATACTGGACACCAGAAGGCTGGCAATGGAAAAACGAGGTTAACGCAGTTCATCCAAAATTCTGGGTGAAGGAGCAGGACACCTTCCTGTATAGAACTGTCTTTGAAAATATTACCATGCCTTTGGATTGGCCGGTTGAAGTGAACGCTCATGAAGCCTGGGCTTACTGCTCCTGGAAAGGAGAAGAATGGCGTTTGATGTCAGAAGCTGAATTTACCCTGATTGCTGATGAAATCAAAAAGCAGAAAGGCGATCCGGCTTTTTCAGGAAGTTACAATGTAAATTTCCAATACGGTTCCCCAAATCCGGTTGGTTTTATGGATCAGGATAATGACGGCGATTCTTTCAATGATATCTATGGTAATGTTTGGGACTGGTTGAGTGATGATTTTTATCCACTGCCTGGATTCAGGGTACATCCTCATTATCAGGATTTCTCTGAACCGTTTTTTGATGAAGACCATAGCATGCTACTTGGAGGCGCTTGGGCAAGTACGGGAACGGGTGCATCTCCTTACTATAGATTATGGTTCAGAAGGCACTTTTACCAGCATGCGGGGTTCAGGCTGGCGAAAAATGGCTAGGATTACTAGGATTACTAGGATGGTAGGATTGATAAGATGGTAGTATTTTAGGATTAAGTACAATCTCTATTTTATGGAATTACAACATAAGCTGATTCTGAAGGCTGCAGAGGCCAGAGGTATTTTGGTGAAGGATGTATCGGCTGAAATGAACTGTGATGCTGCAGTGTTGTCTATGGGGAGCAAGTCTGAATTACTGGTCCGGGGAACACCTACCTCACTGATCAGTGTTCGTTCACAACATTATTGTGATAATAAGGCTTTAACCAAAAAGGCTTTTGAATACCTTGAGATCCCGGCTCCCAGAAGTATTGTCTTTCAAAACCCGGAGGGCGATGCCGTCAAAAACTTTTTAAGACCTGGTAGAAAATATGTTTGCAAACCACCCGACGGGACTAATGGTGTTGGTGTAGAGATGAATATCTCCACTGTTGAAGATGTGGTCAAATATTGGGGAAATCATCATAATGATAGCAATGACGTATTTCTGCTGGAAGACCAGATTGAGGGAGAGGACCTCCGCGTTCAGGTGGTTGGCGGAAAGATCGTGGCTGTTTGTACCCGGGAACCTGCTCATGTTTTGGGTGATGGACAATCCAGTATACAGGATTTGATTAGCGAATACCAGGTAGTTGTCAGAACTCAAAACCCTGCGAACAATCTTGTGGTAGACCAAACGACAAAGCGGTTGTTGCGGGAGCAAAATCTGCAATTGGAAGATGTTCTGGAAGCCGGACAAAAAGCAATGCTCAAGGAACTCGCCAACATGGCCCAGGGAGCAGTGGCCATTGACAAAACAGACGCCTTTCATCCCGATTTTCAGGAATGGGTGGACAAGCTGGTTGCTTATTTGGGAACTTCCTATTTCGCTATTGACATCATCGCCCCCGATTTAACCGCCGCTCCGACTGAGAATGCTTATGCTCTTGAAATTAATGCCAGGCCGGAATGGATGCACCATACGTTTTCGCGTGGAAGAACCCATGATATGGCAGGATTGGTTTTGGGGTCGGTTTTCCATTAAGTTTAATGCCAGGATAATTTTCCTAAACTTCGAAATTGAATATCCAACCGCAGAATGTAGAAGTTTTAATACTTGAAACCAGTAACCAGCAACGTCTCTACTCCACCATCTTCCCCACCAACTCCCGAAACAACTTATACCCAACCATGGCCGTCACATTATGCACATCCCTCGTTGGATTGTACTCAACAATATCTGCGCCAATTACCGGTACCGGGATTGATTGAATAATTTGAATCAACTGCCTTGTAGACATTCCTCCGGGTTCGTGGTGGGAGACTCCCGGGGCAAAAGCAGGATCCAAAACATCCAGGTCCAGGGAGATATACAAGGGACCTTCCAGTTCCCGGAGGAAATCAAAGTTGAAATCCTTCATTTCATATACTTTGACATGGAACTTTTTGGCCTGTTCTTTCTGATGGGTAGTCAGTGTACGTATGCCAACCTGGGTAAGAGAATTTACCACACCTTTTTCCATTAATCGGGCAAATGGAGAAGCATGGGAATAAGGATTTCCGTCGAAATTATGATAAAGGTCGCCATGTGCGTCGAGTTGTAGGACATTCAATCCTGCATACTTTTCGGCATGAGCTTCAATGATCGGATAAGCAATAGAATGATCCCCTCCGAGGCAAAGGAGTTTCTCCCCGGAAGCTATTTCTGTCGTTACTCTTTTTTTGATCGCATGATAGGCCGCTTCCGGATTCGCACCTTCAAAAAACATATCTCCAAGGTCCTGATAAATTTCACCTTCCTGAACAGCCAGGCCATTTTCCGAAAAAATATTGGCGGAACCATCCCGTTCCATCAGGCGTATACGAGGCGGGGCAAGGGCTGCACCCCTTAAAAATGAAGAATTGGCGTCGTATGGAATACCGAGGAGTTTGATCATGTTTAATTTTTACCTAAAAATAATCATTAACCAGAACACATGCCCCCTGAAACCTTAGGGATGACGCATGAAGATAGAATGCAGTTAAAAAAGGTGAATTAATAACAGATTTGGTTGGTTTTAACTTCATTATTGGAAACCTGCCTGCTTACGACAGGAGGCTGATTTCGAAGTTTTTTAGCCCTAATAATCCTTTTCATGCGTCGCCCCCCGGGGCCAGGGGAGTTATCTGGTTAATTATTCCTCTGGCCCCATTCGAGGCCTAATCCCGGTAACGGCCAGGCAGGCCGAAAACCAGAGCGTGCTGTAGGTACGCAATCACTTGAAATGAGAGGAAAAGTATCCTGCAAGGGCGCAACCTCACCTTTCCTACCCTCAGGAGTGCAAAAGTATTGTGTAAGGGTGTATGCACAAGCTCCCCTGTTATTTTTTCTGGCCTGGAGAGCTATTGCGTACCGCTGGCACGCATCCGGTCTCAGCCTTGGCTGTTACCGGGATTAGGCCCCTCTGGGCCCAAGGGTGACGCATGAGGATAGAATGCGGAATTGTTTTACAATCAGGTGATCTCAGAATCCAATTAATCCCGGCACAACTAATTGAAACACAAATCTTTCCTCAAAAAAAGACTTATATTTTTTTACAAAAACCGTATTGAACTTCCATTCTTTTACTTATCTTTGCAGCCGTTTTACATTTTTAAAAAAATTAATGTCTGATTTTATGAGAAATTTTGAAGTAACTTTTATCGTCGATCCAGTGCTGTCCGGCGATGAAATTAAAGCGACAGCTCAGACATATATCGATCAACTTGAGAAAGAAGGTTGCACGATAGTTCACGTAGATGAGATGGGCCTCCGTACATTGGCTTATCCTATCAAAAAACGCAACTCAGGCGTTTATTACTGC
>QQUB01000074.1 GCA_008501835.1 Bacteroidota bacterium | reverse complement strand
AGTTATCAATGTGTTGAAATGAAAATTAACCCCCATCGACCGGATGAGATCCACCTCCATATCAATCACATTTCGCGGTAATTGCTCTTCCGGAATATCGTAGCGTAAAGTTCCTCCTGCTTCCGGGGATCTCTCAAAAATAGTGCATGAATATCCCAACAGTTGCAAATAGTAAGCTGCCGTCAACCCCGCCGGACCACTGCCGATAATGGCTACCTTTTTTGTGGCCTCTCCTGTTTCCTTGTGCAACCTGGCAGCTTCTGCAGCCCTTTTATCTTCACCTTCTTCGGCAGCGAATCTTTTGAGCAGGCATATCGATGCCGGATTGTCTATCTGTCTTCGTCTGCAGGCATTTTCACATGGAGCAGGACAGATATATCCAAGGATGTAAGGAAGGGCGATATCTTCTTTAATAATGTTCAAAGCTTCTGTAAACTTGGCCTCGGCAATTAATCTGTTCATGTGGGGGATGTCCATTCCGGCCGGGCAAGCCAACGTGCAAGGAGCAACACAATCCCCGACATGATCGCTGAGCAACATTTCAATGGCCTGACGACGGGAGGTTGAGACTTCTTCACTACTGGTATCGATCTCCATCCCCTCAGCCACTTTAAGTCCACAGGAAGGTACAAGCGTATCGGTGCTTTTATCTTTTACCATGCAGACCATACAGGAAGGGTTATTCAGGTAACCTTTTAAAAAGCACAAGGAGGGGATGTCAATCCCGGCCTGCCTGGCTGCCTCAAGAACAGTCATGTCCTCTTCGGCGGTAATTTCGATATGGTTTATTTTTAGCTTGATCATCTCATTCAGTTATTACGGCATCGACAGGGCAACAATCTCTGCAGACATCGCATTTTATACATTTATCATGCTCTACCATATGTAACTTATATGGCCTTGCCTCAATTGCATCCGACGGGCACTGTTGGGCACAAATGGTGCACCCGGTACAATCTTCCGTAATGGTATATTTAATCAGATCCTTGCATTTCCCGGTCGGACATTGGCCATTGATATGGGCAATGTACTCTTCTCTGAAATACTTAAGGGTAGTCAGTACGGGATTGGGAGCTGTTTTGCCAAGCCCACACATACTGCCTGTCATTGTACTTTGGCCCAACTCTTCCAACAATTCAATATCAGCAAGTTTCCCTTTTCCGGAGCATATTTTATCAAGGATTTCCAGCATGCGGGTTGTGCCTATTCTGCAAAAAGTACAGCGTCCGCAGGACTGATCCTGGGTGAAGGCCAGGAAGTATCTGGCAATATCTACCATGCAGTCGGTATCGTCCAGCACTATCAGACCTCCCGATCCCATCATGGCACCTGCCTCTTTCAGGGAAGCGTAGTCAATGGGAGTATCAGCCATAGAGGCAGGAATGCAACCACCTGACGGGCCGCCTATCTGGATGGCCTTGAATTGCCGGCCTTCCGGTACTCCGCCTCCGATTTCTTCAACGATCTGACGAATAGTGATGCCCATAGGCACCTCTATTAAGCCGCCACGATTGATTTTTCCCGCAAGGGCAAACACTTTTGTACCCTTACTGGAGTCAGTCCCGATCTTTTGAAAAGCTTTATCTCCATGATTGATGATCCAGGGGACCAACGATAAGGTTTCGACATTGTTGATCAGGGTTGGGCGTTCCCAAAGACCTTTCTCGGCCGGGTAGGGAGGACGCATGGTAGGTGTTCCACGTTTCCCCTCAATGGAGGCGATAAGGGCTGTTTCTTCACCGCAAATGAAAGCACCGGCACCTTCAAAAACCCTGATGTTGAAATCGAATTCACTATTGAGAATGCCTTTTCCCAATAGTCCTTCCTGCTCCATTAGAGCAATGGCCTCCCTGATCCTTTTTACGGCCAGCGGATATTCAGCACGGATATAAAAGATACCTTCACGGGCACCTACAGCATAGGCCGCTATCATCATGCCCTCAATGATCCTGTAGGGGTAAGATTCCAGCAGCATCCGGTCCATGAAAGCTCCGGGATCACCTTCGTCACCGTTGCATATGACATATTTGATATCTGCTGTTGCATTGCTGACCAATGTCCATTTCGATGCTGCCGGGAAACCTGCTCCGCCCCGTCCCCGAAGACCGCTATTGTCGATCATAGCGATCACTTCTGAAGGGGTGAGTTTTTGAAGGCAGGAGTTGAGCGCGTTAAAACCGTTCCTTGATCTGTATTCTTCCAGGTCAGCGGGTTTTATTTCTCCCCTGAATTCTGTGGCAATGCTCAACTGTGAGGCCAGGAAAGAGGAGAAAACAGAATCTTCATCTTCGGGATTATAATATTGAAGACCTCTGGGTATTTCCCTGTTTACAATAGTATCAAAGAAATTGTAGATGCCGGCTTTTACTTTGTCCGTGAAATTTTTGGGTTTGAAGTGGTGCTTGATCACTTCCCTGACTTCTTCCGGTTTGATTTTGGCGTAAATCGCTGGAGGTTCATCTGGTTTGTGAATTTCGAGAATGGGCACCTGATTGCAAATACCCACACAGCCCACATGTTTCACAGCTACGTCTATTTTGCTGAAATCCAGGGCTTCTTCCAGGGCGTCCTTTACTTCCTGGCTGCCACTTGCAACACAACAGGATCCCAGCCCGATTCGAATCTCTCCCTGCAGAACTTCCTTATTGACAACAACGATCGGGGAATTAGCTTCTGTCGGATTTTCCTTTCTTTCCAGAAAATCCATCAATATATCTTCCGCCTGATCCGTGCGGACATGTCCATAGGTGATATCGTCGATTTGTACGACGGGGGCCAGCGTACAGCATCCCAGGCAGGCAATTTTATCCAGGGTGAACAACATTTTTTCATCCGTATCTTCCCCGTTTTCCAGATCAAGGGCACGTTGAAGCGCTTCGTAAATTAATGTTGCTCCTTTTACATGACAAGCCGTTCCGACGCATACCTTTACCATATGTTTGCCAACAGGCTTAAGCCTGAACTGGGAGTAAAAGGTAGCGATCCCATGAATCGTGGCAGGGGTGATTTCAGTTGTATCATAAACACGCTCCAGGGCTTCTTCAGGCAGGTAATTGTATTCATTTTGAATAGCCTGAAGTATAGGAATAACCTTATCCGGAGTTTTTCCAGCCTCTGCGATTAGTTGATCAACCTTTTCTGTCAATAAGTGTGTCATTTTCCTATACAATAAATATTATTCACGCCTTTCAGGTAAATTCTTTCATCCGTAAATATTGGTGTACAAGCTGAAAATTCACCGAGTGCCGGTTTATTGATCACTCCAAGCTCCTTATCGGCTCTTAAAATATGCATCCTTCCGGAGGTGTCAAGTAAGTATAATTTGCCTCTGACTAGCATGGGAGAGGCGAACACATTGGTTCCTACTTCATATTCCCAGTACTTTTCACCGGTCTGGGCATCGTAGCAGGCAAAAACTCCATAGGTGGTTGCCAAAAACAGATATTTATCTGTTGCCACAGGACTCGGAATGTCAGACAGGTATTCGTATTTTTCCCAAAGGATCGTGGGTTGGTCACCTAGTTTTATTGCCGCCAGCATTGAATAGTCGTTTACAGAAAAAACCATGCCGTTGGCATAAGCGAGTGAAGGCCCAACTTCTCCACTGATGCATTCCATCTTCCACAACTCCTTCCCGCTGGCCGGGGCATATGAAATTACATAAGGTTCTGCAACAGTCATGATCTCCGTTCTGCTTCCTGTATATACCACGATGGGTGAGGTCCATGATATTTTCACATCACGGTTTGTGCTCCAAATTGTATTCCCAGTACTTGTGGAAAGCGCCATTAACTTCTGGGAGCCCCGGTGATCATACTGAACAATTAGTCTCCCTCCAGCTATTATCAACGATGAGGAATGACCGTATTGATTATCGGGCAAACCGAGGTCCTTTTCCCAGGTTTTGTTGCCGTCCATATCAATTGCTGCAATATCACCTGAAGCAAAAATGGCATAGACATTTTTGCCATCAGTAGCTGCTGAGGGAGCCGCATAACCTGTATCTCCGGACACGGCTGGTTTTTTGGCACCCGTACCTACGGAAGTTGTCCAAATGATTTCTCCTGTTTCGCGGTTCAGGCAATAGACCTCCTGTTTGCTTTCATTGGCTCCTTTGAAAAATAATTTTTCTCCCCAGATCACCGGAGAATTTTGTCCGGGGAGGGGGATAGCAGTTTTCCAGATTACA